>NZ_JAKSDZ010000004.1 GCF_023509475.1 Aestuariirhabdus haliotis
TTGTCCAGGTCTCGACATGAACGGTGAGCTTCGCCTTGATAAAAACCATTTTTAGGATCCGCAGAGATCTATCTGAATTAATCAGAGGTGCCCTAGGGTAACTTCGACTGTTTCAACGCGGCCTTAAAGAAGGCCACAAAAAAACGCCAGAGGCCGCTTCGGCCAATGGCGTTTTTTTATGCTCCGATGAGGAGAAAATCGCTAGTTGCTTACCTGCAACATGTAGCGGGCAGCGGCCTGGCGAACCTCTTCATCGAGATAATCCTGAGGAGGCATTTCCGGATAATCCGGACGGCGCTTCACCGGCTTGGTAATGTAATCGACAATACCCTGCGGGTTACCCTCATAGGAAAGCTGAATTTCAGTCACCTTGGGTCCGATCAAGCGAATATCGTAGGCATGACAACCTGAGCAGATTGCATAATAGGCCAGTTTGCCTTTATCGGAGTGGGTAATCTCCCGGGGTTCCACCGGCTTATCCAGCAAGTAGGAGACCACCTCCGCCGTACCACCCGGAGCACAGATACCGTAGTCGGCCAGGCCCGCGGTACGATAGCGCGCCGCATCATGGATGCAGCTATTAGAGTCTGCCTTGGTATCGAGGATATCGGGGCCGCGGGTATCAAACACCATCTGGGTCGCCGCAAAGGCCACCACTTCGGCGATAGGCTCGGCACCATTGTCGTACATCAGATTGTCGTAGATACGAATACGCTCCGGATTAGGATCGGACTCCGGATCGCTGGGCAGGTTCTCGGCAAAGGTCATGTCACTGATAATAATACCGGCGTTTTTGTTACCGGAAATGACATTTCCCTCGATCATAACATCGTCGGCGGCCATGATAATGATACCGGTGCCCGCTGGCACGTTGGCCACAATGGAGCCCGGCTCGGCGAAGTTGGCGGTATTGTTGTTCACAATAAAGTTATCGCGAATAATCACATCATTGGTGGTTTTGATCGGCAGGCCCGGGGTGATAAAAGCCAGGATGCCTCCGGTATTATCATGGGCATAATTACCCTCCACCACGGCGTGACGGCTGTTCTCGATTTCAATGCCGGCCACGTTGCCATAGACCTCATTGCTCGAGACATGAATGTTGTCGCACATTCCGATATAAATGGCCGCATCTTCAATACCCGTCAACACATTTTGGTCGACAAAACCGTTACGGCCATACTGGGGAAAGATGCCATACACGCCGGTGTCGATCACCCGGTTATTTCGAATAACAAAGTTGTTACCCGCCTGGCCCATGATGCCGTTGCCCTTGTACTTGGTGATCTCCAGATTCTCGATCAGCACCCCGTTACCAGAATACAGGATGGCGTCATTACGAGTGCCTTCGCCGTCGAGTACAGGCCATTCCCCGGCCTCAATAACGCCGCTCAGGGTGATGTTGTCTTTATCGATATAGACCGTTTCATGGTAACGGCCCGGATAGAGTTTGATGGTGTCGCCAGGAGACGCACTGTTGATCGCGTCCTGGATCGAGCTTCCCTCACGTACGTCAATCACTTTGCCTTGGGGACGGGCGGCGAGCAATTGCTCCACCTGTTGTGCAACCGTTTTCAGCTCGGTAGTCGCGGCACTGGAACGTTCTACCTGCACGATGGCCTGATTCTGTTGTGGCGCCATTCTGCCGGCCATATTACCGGCAGCAAATATGCCCAGCGCTACGCCGGCCAGTATCCATTTTGTCGATCGCTTCACGGGTGTCCTCCCTCGGCTTGCAGGGCAAGCTTATTGTTATTGTGTACCGGCGCCATGCCCGAAGGCAGGCGGTTCGGCGTTTCAGGTTTAAAGCGCTCATCGGTCAGCGCTTTCATAAAATCCACCAGCCTTTCCAGCTCGTAGTCAGTGAGTTCCGGTTCCCAAATGTGCCAGTGCAGATAGAGTTCGCGCCCTTCCGGCATCGCATGGCCACGCCCCTTGGTATAAAACTCCGAGGCATCGAACAGGGTTTCAAAACGTCCGGAATGCATATAGGGGGCGGTCAATTCAATATTACGCAGACTCGGCACCTTGAACCCCCCCGCCAGAGAAGCATCTTTAAACGGGATAGCCGCGCCCTCATCGAAGGGTAATCCTTCGGGCTCGGGCGTGCCAATGACAGCTAATTGCTGGTTGGTAAACAACGGCGGAGTATGGCATTCGGCGCAGCGGGCAACGAATGAGCGAAACACATTCATGCCCTCGATCTCTTGTTGATTGAGGGCATCGTGGTAACCATGGGCGTACTGGTCGTAGCGGCTGTTCAGAGATACCAACGACGACTGGAAAGCGGCCAGGGCCCGGTACAGGTTATCCAGTGACACAGACTCACTTTCTCCATAGGCCTGATAAAACAGACGCTGGTAATTCTCACTGTCCTGCAAGCGTGATAGAACACCTGCGGGTGTGCTACCCATTTCCACCGGATTGTACAGCGGGCCCTGCGCCTGCTCTTCCAGACTGCTGGAGCGTCCATCCCAGAACAGCAATTTCAAAAAGCCCACATTCCATAAACCCGGCGCCGAACGGGCCGCCTGCTTGCCACCAATACCGATCGGCAAGGCACGGCCATCGGCAAACCCCTTGTCGGGATGATGGCAACTGGCGCAAGAGAGGCTACCATCCGCAGACAATATGGGATCAAAAAACAGGTAGCGCCCCAAATCAATTTCCTGGGGTGAGAAGCCGTCCCGCGGTTTTGGCAACGCTGTTTTTAAACCACCCACTCCCTTGTTGCGGGGTGAATCGTATTGCTGATAGAGCGTGCGCAGCAAGCAGCGTTTATCAGCCGATCGCTCAAAGCCCTGCGGGCAACGATCACTCAGGGTGATAGAGGGTGCAGCGAGAGATTGTGGCGACAAGGTAAAAAGGACACTTCCCAGCAGCAGTGCCACGGAAAGGGGTGTATGAAAACCCATGTTGAATGCCTGTAATGATTATTGTGTCGGGCAGTAGTTTATTTTTTAGTACTATAGTACACCTTAACAGCAAGCATCCTTCGACTCAAGAGAACAACCCTTCATTTGACAGGTTTTACCTACCGAGTTCCTCCTCTATAGTGGGACTGGAAAAACGACTCAAACCGATGGTATATCATTGACTCTACTGCGTTCCCGCTGGACCCTGCTTTCGATACTGCTGGTACTCGCCCTGGTAGCCATCACCAGCGCCTGGCAATTGAGCTGGCAATGGGCATTGCAAGGCGAGATCGTACGCACCGCCAAGCAGTTGTCACTGCACGCTCAAAGCATCGATAACGCGCTGGGTCAATTTCGCTATATCGCGCTGGAGGTTGCCAATAATGAGCAGGTGCAACAGTTGCTCAACGACAACATTCCGGCACGGGCACGGCGTACCAATCGTTCACTGGAGCTCTACAGTCGCCGGGCCGGTTCCAATACCATTTTTGTGCTGGACACCGAAGGCCAGGTGGTTGCCAGCTCCAACTGGCAAGGCAGTGACAGCCTGGTTGGCCAGAGCTTTCATAACCACCCCTATTTCCAACAAGCTCTGGAAGGACAGGCCAGCAGCTTTTATGCGGCAGCGTCACAGGGTGATCGTTCTGACTACTATTTTGCCTACCCCATTCGTAGTGGTCAGCAACTGACCGGGGCTGCCGTCGTTAAAATTGATCTGCAGCCCCTGCAGGCTCAATGGGGTCAAGACGGCAGCGAGTTGATGATCAGCGATGGTTACGGCGTGGTTGTGCTTGCGTCCCGGTCCCAGTGGCGTTATCGCTATCTGTACCCACTGTTCGACTCCACCCTGGAACTGCTGGGCGAACAGCGCATTTACGGGAAACGCCAACTGCAACCCTTCCACGCCAGGGTGACTTCCCAGGGACAAGGCAGCGACCTGTTTCTGCTCGACCAGCCAAGCGACCAGGCGCATTTCCTGCGACAAAGTTTTCAGCTACCCCAGCTCAACTGGACCGTGCACTACCTGGCCAGCCTGGTACCGGTGTACGGCTTTGCCAACCGCGTGGCCATGAGCACCCTGATCCTGTTATTGGTAGTGGCATTGATTGCCGCACTGATGCGGGAGCGACGTTTGAAACGAGCCTCCCGCGCCCAGGCCCGAAGCCTGCTGGAACAAAGCGGTAAACGCCAACAGGCCATTATCAACAACACCAATGTGGGCCTGATGTTATTGACCGCAGAGGGAGAAGTTCGTTTTCTCAACCAGCAGACCCACCGCATCCTTGGCCTGGGGGATCAGTCCGCCAGCGACCTGCATTTCAATCAGCTGATCCCTGAACCCGACTGGCTTAGCCTGAGCAGGGTTCACCCCGCCCAGCACGACAGCCTCACGCCACTCCCCCCCTCGACGGAAACCTGGGTTACCCGGCACGATGGCAGTCGAGTACCTCTCGCCATTTCTATCCGCACCATCGATCTGCAACCGGATATTCATTATCTGGTAACACTGGTCGATATCAGCCGAAGAAAAGCCGCCGAAGAACAGTTACAAGCCGCCAAAGAGCTTCTGGAACAACGCGTAGAGGAACGAACCCGTGAATTGCAGGAAGCCCAGCAGGAATTAATCCAGGCCAGTAAACTGGCCGCACTGGGAGAGATGTCGGCCTCCATCGCCCATGAATTTAACCAACCCCTGACCGCCATGCGCACCTACCTTGCCTCCAGTGAAATGCTGCTCGACCAGGGCGCTACCGACCGCTTGCAAGACAACCTTCGATTGCTGCGCGAACTGACCGAGCGCACCAGCACCATCGCGGCCCAACTGAAAACCTACGCCTACAACCGGCCCACCGAACGCAACCCGGTCAATCTGGTCAATGCCTTGCAGCAGGTTCTGCCGATGTTCCGACAACGCATCGACCAGCTATCGATCGATCTGGTCATCAAGCAACCGGACAGGCCCGTTCATGTGGCGGCGGATTCCGGCCGTATACAATTGATCCTCACCAATCTGATCAAGAATGCGATAGAGTCATTGCAGCACCATCAACACCCCCGACTGGTGTGTGAATTCGGTTACCAGCAACAACTGGCCACCATTAGTATTCGCGACAATGGTGAAGGTATTAAAGCGCGTCATTTGAGCCGTTTGTTCGACCCGTTTTTCACCACCAAAGAGGTGGGCGAAGGGCTCGGGCTCGGACTGTCGATCGTGGCAGGTTTTATCCGCGATCTCGATGGCACCATAGAGGCGAAGAACAACGACAACGGCGGGGCAACCTTTATCATTCGATTGCCCCTTTTTGATCCCAGGACACAAGATGACTCCATCGAAACCCATCATACTGGTTGACGACGAAGAGCTGGTATTGCGCGCCAACGAGCAATGGTTACAGCTGGCCGGTTTTCAGCCTGAGTGTTTTACCGACCCACGCCAGGCATTAGAACGCCTGCAAAAGCCCTTCAGCGGCATACTGGTCAGCGACGTTAAAATGCCCCACATGGACGGGTTGGAGTTAATGACGCAAGCCATCGCCCTGCAACCACAGCTTCCTGTTGTCCTGATCACCGGACATGGTGATGTCGACATGGCGGTGCGCTCGGTACAAGCCGGGGCCTATGACTTTATCGAGAAGCCGTTTGATCCGCAGCGGCTTGTTAAAACCCTCGAACGAGCCTTCGATCAGTTGCAACTGACCCGTCAGAATCAGCAGTTGCGGGAGCGCCTGAGAGAACAAAGCGGCATAGGTGCCAAGCTTATTGGCATCAGCCCTGCCATGCAGCAGCTGCATCAGGACATTCTGGAAATTGCCGCACTGAACACCCATGTGGTGATTTATGGTGAGACCGGCAGCGGCAAGGAGTTGGTAGCACAAAGTCTCCATGAATATGGCCAACACCCCAACGCGGCCTTCGTCGCCCTTAATTGCGCCGCCATACCTGAATCACTGTTTGAATCCGAACTCTTTGGCCACGAAGCAGGCGCGTTCAGCGGCGCTGCCAAACGTCGTATTGGCAAGTTCGAATACGCCAACGGCGGCACCTTGTTCTTCGATGAAATTGAAAGCATGCCCACAAACCTACAGACCAAGGTATTGCGAGCCATTCAGGAACAGAGAATCGAACGCCTTGGCTCCAACCAGAGTATCGAACTGAATAACCGTATCCTTTCGGCCAGCAAGGCAGACCTGCAACAGCTCGCTGATTTTCGTCAGGATCTCTATTACCGTCTGAACATTTCAGAAATCCATATTCCTCCGTTGCGAGACCGACGCGAAGATATTCCATTGCTGTTTAATCACTTTTCTGAATTAGCCGCCAATGAAAACAACCTGGAGCCGAGACAACTCGAGGAACACGAAGAAGATTTATTATTGGTTCATAACTGGCCTGGAAACGTGAGAGAGTTACGCAATATCGCCACTCGCTTCGCTTTGGGAAAACGAGGACTGGGCGAACTGTTCCTGCAAAAATCAGCCACCTTCGACACCCCTCTCGATACTTCCAGAACGAGATCACTGGCGCAAAAAGTCAATTCTTATGAGCAGGACCTTATCCAGCAATCCCTCAACAAACATCAGGGTAATATTACCGAGGTACTGCAGGAACTGGACCTGCCTCGGCGAACACTGAACCAGAAGATGCAAAAGTACGGTATCAACCGCACCGACTTTTTGCCCTCAAACGAGGAGCCCTGATGATCGTTCAGGCTTGCTGTGGTCGGCCGTTTTTTCCATTATGGCTATGCGCCCTACTAGTACTCATGCTTCCTCTGCGGGCGTTGGCGGTCGAACCGGAACGAACCTATATTCTCGCCACCGCCTCAACAGGAGGCACCTATTACCCCGTCGGGGTCGCCATCGCAACGCTGACTAAAATTCGCCTGCAACCTCGGCTGGGTATCAGCCTGTCAGCGATCAGCAGCGCAGGTTCCGCGGAGAATATCGAATTACTGGCCAACAAGCAGGTTCAGTTTGCCATCGTTCAGGGGCTGTACGGCGCCTGGGCCTGGAATGGCGACGGGGCGGTTGAAAAACCTCAAACCCATCTGCGCTCGGTCAGCATGTTATGGCAGAACGTTGAGCATTTTATTGTTCGCTCGGATACGACGACCCAGGGCAGTATCGAAGATATCAAAGCGCTTTACGAACAGCCTTTCTCACTCGGCAAAGCCCAGTCGGGAACCGAAGGGTCGGGCCATCATATACTGCGCAGCAACAACATTGATAGCGATCGATTACAACTGGTTTCTATGGGGTATGGCCGCAGTGCCGATGCGTTAATCGCCGGACAGATTGAGGGTATCAACGTGCCGGCCGGCGTTCCGGTCAGCGCGGTGAGCAAGGTTTTTGGGGCGCTGGGCAACGACATTCGATTGCTGGATTTCAGCGATCAGGAGATGTCCCGCGTCAATCGACAGTATGCCCTCTGGAGCCGTTACGTGATTCCGATTAACACCTACCCGGGCCAGAGTCGGCCGGTGCAAACTATTGCCCAACCCAATTTCCTGGCGGTGCGCGACGAGGTCGATGAACAAGCGGTGTATGAGATTACCCGTACACTTTACGAAAACCTCAGTTTCCTGCATGGCATCCATCCCGCGACCCGCGATATGGCGTTGGAAAAAGCGGTCGATGGCTTACCGGTGCCCCTGCATCCTGGAGCCGCCCGCTTTTATCGCGAACAGGGTCTAATGATACCGACACACCTTTTACCCAAGAAATAAAAGGTTTTGGGCACCTCTGAATAATTCGAATAGCGCTCTGCGGAGCCTGAAAACCGCTTTTATCAAGGCGAAGCTCGCCATTCATGTCCAGACCTGGATAAGGGCTTCAACACAGAGAAAAGGGTTTTCAGGCCCGCCCTTCGGGGCTTACAGGCGAACCCAGACTCTTTGTTACGCCATCTTGAAAGGTCTCGACCTTACGGCAAAGGCGTGCCGCGACTCTGAATTCGCCTGTAAGCCAGAGCACATTCGCATTAATCAGAGGTGCCTTAGTGTAAGCCGTACGCTTGTTGCAAGCGTTTTAATTCACCGCTGTCATTGAGCTGGCCAAGAGCCTGAGCGAAGGCGTCAACGTGATTGTGTAAGCGGCCCCGGGATGACAGTGTGATATAAACCCCGAGAGTGGCAATCGGCGGCTCTATGGCTTCAACCACATTGTTCAGATTACGCCGTTCGAAAACTGTCCGTGCATTTCGAATATTACCGACGGCAAGATCGTAATGACCTTTACCAACGGCACGCAGTGCTGCATCCAAAGACTCGAGTTCATTGATTCGTAGCGACTTGCTCTGTTTATCAAAAACTTCTCCATTACTCCAACCCCGTACCACTGCGATACGTTTGCCTTGCAAATCCCGAAAGTCTCCTTTCCAGGAAAAGTCCAAATCTTTTCTGGCAAATAGCATGACGTCATCTACGTAGATGGGCGGCTCGACAAAACGCATATAAGCTTCACGTCTGGACGTATGATAAACACCGATGACACCATCGACACTGCCTTCCCGAGCCATATGCAACAATCGCTTCCAGGGTAATATTTCAAATCTTGCGTTCAGTCCTAACTGAGCCATTACCTGTTGCGTTACCTCGACTCCCAATCCGGTAATTCGAGATTCATTTTTTTCAATCAACAAGGGAAAGCGGTCACCCGCAAAAAGATAATCTTGCGCTGAGACAAGAGTCGATGGCAGGCCTAGAAAAACAAGTATCAAGATATAATTACGCATACTATGCCACCTCCTCAATCACTCATTGAGTGTAGCTATTTTCCAGCTGCGGCTCCATTGATTATCCCAAGCATCGATTGACTAGCCCCGATTGTCGTTGTTTTCAGCTTGTTCTGCGCGATGGTGTCGGAATCGGTTGGGCGGCATACCATACCAACGCCGAAATGTACGGGAAAAGTTACTGGCGTCGGCATAGCCCAGATCGAGCGCTATCTGCTCGATGGGGTCGTTACTTTGCAATAAGTGCCAGGCGGCTAGCTCCGCTCTGGATTCATCAACCAACTGTCGATAAGAATAGCCTTCACTTTTCAGTTTACGCATCAAGGTTCGCGGGGAGAGATGCAGCTGTTCGCATACCTGAGTTTGGCTAGGTAGCTGGGCAAGGTTACCCAACAACAGCCTGCGAACCTGATCGGTCAACCCCAAAGGCTTGTGTTGGCGTTCTAACAAAAGCTCACATTCACGACGAGCGGCTCGGTAACTGTGATCATCGGCAGCCAAAGGAGATCTCTGCAATATCGAGTTCGGCAGTACCAGCGCCAGCCGGGGCGCTGAAAAATTAACCCTGCCGTTCAGCAATCGATGATAGTGCATCTGCCATGCAGGAGCAGGGAAAGGCAGCTCGATTTCAACATGATCAATAACTTGTCCAGCCGCGGCTTCCAATAAACGTAAAATGGTTGCCACCATCGACCCGCAGATAAATTCACGCTGGCAACCCAGGTTAATTTTCTCATGCAACAGGATGGCCAGAGATTCACTTTCTGGCTTTGCCTGCAGTTCTATCGATAACACCGATTCACGCAACATCAGATAACGTTGGGCAAACTTGAGCGCCTCCCCCAGGGTCGGCGCCGACATAGCGCCAAAACCTACCACACCATGGGCAAAAGCCTCACCGAAGGTATTTTGTTCAACGCCCAACCAGGGTTTATCGGTGAGCTGTTGCGCTCTGTCAATCAGAAAAGCGATGCGCCCATAGGCCAGAAAAGGCGTGTCAGCTTGAAGGTCATCCCAGCAAAAATGGCTGCCCGAAAAGATTTCCTGATCGTTAAAGCCCTGTTGACGCAACTCGGTTACCAATAATCGCCCGTAAAGCGGGTGAAAAGACGGACGCATCCATCCATAGCTGTGATCCACTGGTGCCATCTGCGCTCCTGGAGCCTGTTGTTATTGTGATTGTTCAGGCTGAATTGTCAGATTATGACGATTTTTTGCCGTTTTCAACACTGGGGCTCCGAAGGCGTCCGGCGCATTATTAGCTTTACGACATCGCCCACCCCTTTGAGGTAACCTGGCATGAGTTCAGCAGCCACCTTTACTGCCGAAGACGGCACATCCTATCGCGACCATAAACGCTATAGCTGGTTTGTTTCACTACTGGTGCCCTCCCTGACCATGTTGGGCCCCATCCTGTTTATCCTCACCGGGGACGCGTTGCTCCTTTGGGTGCCGGTTGCATTTAACTATCTGGGCATGCCATTACTGGATGTCATCATGGGAGAAGATCGCAGCAACCCTCCCGAGCAGGTCGTTCCCCTGCTGGAAAAGGATAACTACTACCGCTACGTCACCTATGCCCTGGTGCCGCTACTCTGGATTTTCTTTATTGCCTGCGCCTGGTTTGTCGGCACCTATGAACTGCCCTGGCATGGTTTGTTAGCAGTCGCCATAACGGCGGGAGGCACCTGTGGTTATGGCCTGAATCTGGGCCATGAAATTGGCCATAAGCCGAGCAAGCTGGAAAAAAATCTGGCCAAACTGGTGCTATCGCTAGGCGGCTATGGCCACTTCACCCTGGAACACAATATGGGTCACCATCGCGACGTAGCCACTCCCGAGGATTCGGCGTCCTCACGGATGGGGGAAAGCATCTGGAAATTTGCCTTGCGCGAACTGCCCGGCGGCTGGACCCGTGCCTGGTCACTGGAGAGCGCTCGACTGGCGAAACGGGGGCTGCCGATCTGGTCACACCATAATGAAATCCTTCAACCGCTGGCCATCACCCTGGTTCTGTACACGACGCTGATCATTTTGTTCGGCTGGATCATGATTCCCTTCCTGGCCCTGACCGCATTCTGGGGCGCCTTTCAGCTAACGTCCGCTAACTATATTGAGCACTACGGGCTGTTACGACAAAAGCTGGAGAACGGTCGCTATGAACGCTGCCAGCCTCACCATTCCTGGAACAGTAATCATCTGGTTTCCAATTGGGCCCTGTTCCATCTGCAGCGACATTCCGACCATCATGCCTACCCGAATCGCCGTTACCAATCCCTGCGGCATTTTGCCAACCTGCCAGAACTGCCCAATGGTTATTTCGGCATGTACGCCCTGGCTTATTTTCCGCCGATCTGGTTTCGAGTTATGAATCCCCGACTGATACGCTGGGCCGAAGGCAAGGCTTCACGAATTAATTTCGATCCATCTAAAAAGGATGCCTTGATTGCTCGCTATGGTTTAGCCCCCTAATTCGGCTTGCGAGCAACGCCCCGAATCGAGGGGCGGACAAAAGGCGGCGCCTTACGCAAGCTTTCGCGCTCGACCCGGTCCAGCACAAAACCGGTGTCCACGATGGCTTGCTCGGTACAACGGGTCAGATGGCAGTTGCCAGCCATACGCTTCCAAAAGGGCTCTATTCGTCGCTGCCAGCGGTACCGGCTGCTTGCCTTCGGCGCTGCCACATGCTCGACAAAAAGCAGGATTCCTCCGGGCTTTAGTACCCGAAAAAGTTCCTCCAGTGCGCTGGGTTGATGACTTACGGAGCAGAGCACCAGGCTGGACACCACGCAATCGACCGAACCGTCCTCGACCACCAGCTGCTCGCCACTGAAACTGGCCAGATTGATTTGTAAATCCCAGTCCTGACTGGACAACCGACGATCTAACTGACGACGCATGGCATCATCGGGTTCACACAACAGAAGCTCCTCAATACCCTTGGGATATAGCGGCAAACTGGCACCGGTACCCGCTCCAATTTCCAACACCCGGCCATAGCATTGCCCTAATAACTCACCCCTCCACTGCTGTAAACAGGCCTGCTCCGTACCCCGCATAATGCGATCGTAAATAACCGCCATTAGCCTAGACATAATTCCCCTCAATTTATTCTTTAGCGACCACCAGATACGTCGAGTAAACTCCCGGTACAGTATGTGGCCTCATCGGACAGTAACCATAAAACCGCCTGGGCAACTTCCGTTGCTGTACCACCACGATGCATAGGAACAGTGCGGGCTACCCGGGCTACCCGCTCGGGCTCTCCGCCGCAGGCATGTATCTCGGTATCGATGACTCCGGGTCGAACACCGTTAACGCGCACCCCCTCATTGGCCACCTCTTTTGCGAGCCCACGGGTGAAGCTATCGATCGCCCCTTTGGCAGCCGCGTAGTCAACATATTCGCCGGGAGCGCCCAGGCTGGCAGCTATCGAAGACAGGTTGACGATGGCGCCTCCCGACCCTCCATGCCGGGTCGACATTCGCTTAACGGCCTCACGGGCACAGTAAAAACTGCCAAAGACATTGCAGGCAAAAACCCGCTGCAAGCGCGCCCCATCAATATTGTCGAGACGACATTGCTGCTCCAACATACCGGCATTGTTCACCAGAGCGTCCAGCCCTCCCCAGCATCGATCGAGATGAACAAACATCTTTGCTACCGCTTGTTCATCTGAGACATCGGCTTGCCAGAGCTCTGCCTGACCGCCCAGGGCCGTTAATCTATCCACCAGGGTTTGCGCTGCCTGATGATTTTCACGGTAGTTGATCATCACTCGATAACCCCGTTGTACGGCAAGCTCTGCCATGGCAGCGCCTATGCCCCGGCTGGCTCCCGTGATCAACAACCGTTTCATCATATCTCCTCCTTGCTAGCGACTGGCCGCTTAATCCTTACGTGCCTAATTGGCGAAAAATCTATCCCGGCACCCCCCACCAGAGGGCGATGAACAGCCCCCAGCTGAGTACTAACAACCCCCAGGCCAGGCGTGACTGGCGATAGATTACCTGTACCTCAGCCGGTACCTCCGCGACTTCCGGTTCAGGACCTGCTACCTGGCGACGCACCTGCTTGAGCTTTTTGTCCAGTTCACGGGCCTTGGCTTTCTGCTGGGCTTTGTATTGTTCGATGCCTTTCTGAATACCCTGGGCGATCAGTCGCGTCTGCTCCTTACTCTGTCCCGGTTTCTGGGTTGCCCTGGCCATCTTCTGAGCCTCTTCGGCACTACGAACCCCGCGCTGTTTCTCGCCTCGATTATGCTTCGCCATACGCCGGCTTTTACTCCCTGATTATCCGCTGCAATGATCTCGACCCGATCTCAGGCCCTTGGCCTTCAACATACCACAAGCCGTTGAGCCAACACGATCCCCAGCGGCCGCATTGCTCGTCAGTGATTGCTTGTCACTGATGGCTGGCACTGTTAGGGTTCAGACATGATTCGACAACAAGTCCTTTGCCATGCTGGATAAGCTAAAACTGTTGCCCGGGCTGCCGCTGCAGCTGCAGTTTCACCACACCGAAGATATACGCGAACGCTCACGGCTGGTTGGCTATTTGTCAGGCACCAGCATTATTGTCACCACACCTATGTCCCACGGAGCGCCCCGCCCGGTTCGCCCGCACGACAAGGTAAACGTTCGATTTTTCTCGAATGAGACCAACTCCGCAGTCGGCTTTAGTACCGAAGTCATCCATGTTTCGATGGTGCCCTTCCCCAATCTCCACCTGAGCTACCCCGAATCGGTAGCCACCGATGAAATTCGTCGCTCAGTGCGCATCGACGTACAGGAGATCGCCTCGGTCGTAATCAAGGGCGAGAAAGTTCCCACCACTATCGTCGATCTCAGCACCGGAGGCTGCCGCATCGAAAGCCGGCAGAAATTTGCCAGCGCAGGGGACTCCGTAACCATCACGGTGAAACTGGAGGTTGCCGGTATAAGCCGGGTGTTGAACCTGTCGGGGGAAGTTCGTACCGAACTGGATAGCTATCGCCTGCCCAATTCCACTGCGGCCTACGGAGTACTGTTCGGCGAACTGGAGGATGAAGACCAATTGCTGTTGCACGCCTATGTCTATTCCAACATGCGCTAGCTCGCAGGATAGGATGGAGCAGCAATCTCTGGTATCCGCACAACCTAACGCTTGTCCATAAGAGCTAAGAATTTTTCATCAGGTGACATACAGCGATTAACATCAAGCTAATCCGGTCACTCGACATGGCGCCTTTTGTCGTTCATTTAAGACACCGCCAGACAATACATAGCTTTCAGAAAATACCGGGTGCAAATACAGGCATTCCGCCAGCCTATGACGCAAAAGCCCTGCTTCAAATCGGCTCTAACGGCTTACGGGAAAACAACCAGGCTACCAGACTGCCGGAAACCAGGTGCCAGATCCCCCACCAGGCGGCCACCAGCGCCATATGACCATTACCATCAAAGAAGGCGAAGATAATCGCCAGACCCAGACCGTTATTCTGGATACCCACCTCGAGGGTAATGGCCCGCCGATCGAAGGGCGTCAGTCCGCCGATTGTCGACATCAGGTAACCGCAGCCCAATGCCATTCCGTTATGCACAGTGACCAGCAACAACACCGGAGCCATTACCAGATTAAACAACTGCAGGTTGCCACCCAACCCTGCCAACACAAAGGTGATCAGCGCCAACAGCGAAAAAACGCGCAAGGGCTTCATCAGTCCCTGGGCAAATCCGGCCCAATGCTGACGAATAAACAATCCCGCCAGTAAAGGCACTAAAAGGATCATTAACAAATTTAAAATGAACTCACCACGGTCAATATCAAAGGCTCGAAGCAACGCATTGGTCTCTGCATTCAGGCTGGCCCA
This sequence comes from Aestuariirhabdus haliotis, assembly GCF_023509475.1. Lineage (NCBI taxonomy): Bacteria > Pseudomonadati > Pseudomonadota > Gammaproteobacteria > Oceanospirillales > Aestuariirhabdaceae > Aestuariirhabdus > Aestuariirhabdus haliotis. Next base: position 14,500 of record NZ_JAKSDZ010000004.1, read on the forward strand.
AAATAAAAAGTTGATCGGCAGCATCAGCATCGCGATTGAAGAAGAGATGGCCGTCATCGACACGGACAACGCGACATTACCCCGGGCCAGGCTGGTAAAAAAATTGGACATACCTCCACCCGGACAACAGGCGGCCATTAACAGCCCCAGTGCGATACCCGGGTGCATAGGCACCAGGCTAATCAACACCCAGGTCAGCGCGGGCAATAAGAAAAGCTGAGTGATGGCTCCCACCAAAATGGCTCGGGGCTGGCGCAGCACAGCAATAAAATCGGCCACCCTGAGCTCCAGTGCAATACCCAGGGTGATCAGTGCCAGAATACTGTTGAGTACCCACTGCTGACTCTGGTCATAACCGATAATCGGTTCCATTCAATTCTCCTTCAGGCATCCACTTCTCTGCGGGTCTGTCGCACCATAATACGTGCATACACCCCGGGCAAGATTCGACTCAACAGCCAGGCAAACCAGGCGACTTTACCCAACAACAGTCTTGATTGTTGACGCTCTATGGCACCAACAATGGCTCGAGCGGCTTCATCAGGCACCATCACCCGACCAGACGTGGCAGCGGCCTGACCCGGTCTGGCAACACCTTTGTCCGGCGCGGTAGAACGTTGAGAAGACTGGGTCTGAATAAAGGCCGGACACACGGTCAACACCTTAACGCCCTGCTCAGCCAGCTCGGCCCGCAACGTTGACAAAAAGCCTTCCAGACCATGCTTGCTGGCACTGTAGGCGCTGCGCCCGTACAAGGGCGTAAAGCCAGCCACACTGGACAGCCCAACGACCATGCCTTGGCGTTCAATAATCGAAGGTAAGGCTGCCTGGGTGATATTGATACTGCCCATCAGATTAATTTCGATGACTCGACTTAAGACCTCAGCAGCGCTGTCCTGGAAACGACTGAAGTGAGTCACCCCCGCATTGTTGAGCAGCACATCTATTGCCCCCGAATGTTGCAATATTTTTGCTACCACAGAATCACAGGCTGCACGATCAGTCACATCCAGAACATGTGTGTGCAAACGATCCGAAGACAGGGTAATAGCGAGTACATCGAGTGCTTTGCCATCAATATCGGTGGCCACAACCCTGGCACCTTGTTCCAGCATTACAGAACAGAGCGCCTGTCCTAAGCCGCCACTGGCACCGGTGACCAGAACCACCCGATCAGCAAGTTGATACATCTGCAAGCACTCCTTTTAGCGGCCAATGCTGGAGCGTTCCAGTACAGCCTGTTATTCTTTTTCGTGAAGTGTAGGAGTTCCCTCTGCTCTCTGTCATTAACTCAGGTTAAGCCTGCATGCGCTATCCCGACGCTTACAATATTCTCTGCCACTTTACCCCCATTCCGGCTGATCAATGGATCGAGCTGGAACAGGAGATTGGCGAACGTCATCTGGCCAAGGGCAGCCTGTTACTTCAGCCCGGAGGCCAACCTTCGATGGCTTATCTGGTGCGTGATGGGTTGTGTCGTACCTATTATCTGTCCCATCAGGGAAAAGAGTTCACCAAACACTTTCACGGACCCGGAGACTTGTTGGCACCTCTGGCAGAGTTACTCAAAGGGGAACCATCACGGGGCTATATTCATGCCGTCACTGACGCACAGGTGCTCACCCTGCCCTACCAAAGCCTGACACAACGCTATCAGCAGGAACGTTGCTGGCTGGAACTGGGACGATGCCTTGCCGAGCATATTTTTTTACAAAAAGAGGCGCGGGAATTTGAGCTTTTGCAGCTCAGTGCCGACCAGCGATACGATCGTTATCTGGAGCGGTTTTCCGAACGGATCGAGCAACCGCCACAATATATGATTGCTTCCTATCTAGGCATTACCCCGGTCGCGCTGAGCCGATTGATCTCAAGACGCAAGAAAGTGTCCTGAGTCAATCGTTGCTTATCCGACGGGTTTGGTTGCACTGAGATAGATGCCTACCACCAGCATCGCAATCATCGAGATCTGGACCCCGACATAAATAATCGCCATCAAGCCCGGGGCTTTATTATTGTCCGCGGCGCGAGATACCGTCACACGATAAAAAATGCTGCTAGCAAAATACAACACGAGACCACCAATCCCCCAGAGAATGTATCCGTAAGGGTAAAGTAAAAAACTGAGAAAAAGGTAGCTGGGAGAGGTCAGTAAAACGTAAGTAAGCTGGTTTTTGTAATTCATGGTTTGCCAGTTATTGTTATTGTCTTGATGGATCGCCAATCCATGCCTGATGCTATCAGTGGCCACCCATCATGCTAATTAGACCTTTTGCTATCAACCGCCACTGCGCTTGGCATCAAAACCGCGTTTTGTTAATTCGGCCAGCATCAGGTCGCAGTGATCTCCCTGAATTTCAACCACACCCTCCTTTACAGCACCACCAGTACCACAGCGCTGCTTGAGTTGCTTGGCCAAATCTTTCAATGCTTTACCCTCCAGGGGAAGACCACTGATAGAGGTCACGGTCTTGCCACCACGACCTTTGGTTTCACGCCGAACCCTGACCCGACCATCCCCTTGTGGAAGGTCGGTCTGGTTATCAGTATCGTCTTTTATTCGACCTGCATCGGTCGAATACACCAGACGGCTGTTACGCTGTTTCATCTTTTAACCCTGAGCTAGCAGTGCGCGCAGATCCAGAATAGCGGCGTTGGCTCTGGAAATGTAAGAAGCCATCACTAATGAGTGATTGGCCAGCACGCCGAAGCCGCTACCATTCAATACCATTGGGCTCCACATGGTTTCTTGCGTTGCTTCCAGTTCTCGAATGATCTGGCGTAAGGAAACCAGGGCATTCTTTTTCTGCAGCACATCCTTAAAATCTATTTCAATCGCCTTCAAGAAGTGGATTAGCGCCCAGGCGCTACCCCGGCTTTCATACAGCACATCGTCGATCTGCAACCAGGGCGTTTTTACCAGCAGTTCATCACTGGTCGCAGTAGATTGGGTGGCGCTACTGTCACCGGCCAAATCGGTATTAATACGCACCTTGCCAACACTGGCGCTAAGGCGTTGCGATAGACTACCCAATCGCGCACTGACATCGGCCAGCCAGTTATTCAGGTTGTCGGCTCGAGTATAAAACTGGGCATTCGGCTGCTGAGGGTCAGAGAGTCTATCCAGGTAACGTTCCAGCATGCGAATGCCGCGGCGGTATTCTTTTTCCGAAGACGGCAACATCCAGCTATTGGCATCAAAATTAAACTGCGGCTCTGCGATCGCGAGGTCCGGATCTTCCTTGGACTGGCTTTGTGATCGGCTCAAATCCTTGCGCATGGCTCGGGACAGGTCCCGCATCTGGATAAGCACGCCGTATTCCCAGCTGGGCATATTGTCGATCACCAAGCCCGGAGGGAAAACATCATTGCGTAAATAACCGCCAGGTTTTTCCAGCAACGTTTCAGCTACACGCATCAAAGTAGCCGTTGTGGTGTAACCAGGCACCTGTTGACGCTGCTGCTCGGCTGCCAGTCGGCTGGCATTTTCCTTTACGGAAAAAGAATCAGGTTCCAGGCTCCAGTAAAAACCCAGGCCAATAATCGCCAACAGGTAAATCACCAACAGAGTAAAAATCACTTTACTGACGGTGCCGCCCCCCAGATAAGCACGTACATCTACAGAAAAGTCTGTCCATCGATCCTTGAGATCAGCCAATGCCATTATCGTTGTATCCTCTGTTAGCCGGTTTACTACTGGGCTGCCAATACTTGGGAATTATCAATTTTCTTAAAGCGTAGCTTGCTGGTGATGGTACCACACAGTATCTCAGGAATTATCCCCGGAACCGGGTTTCTGCAAGATACGAACACGGGAAGCAGAGCCCGTTTGAATATTACCCCGCAAACGTTGGCTGGAGCCTTTTTGCATCTGCTGAAATATCCATCGCGCGTCACGATCATTCGGGGCAACAATCAGGAATACCGCCTGCTCCTGCTCCACCTTACGACCAACCTCGGCCAGGTAAGAAGACAGACTAGCGCTACGCTTTTTTAACTCGTTACCATCGATAGCGTATTCGCCGTCGACGGCCGGCACCTTACCGGCATTTACCAGCTTGGCCTGAGCGGATTTGACCCGTCGAGAGTTAGGCAACACCAATCGTGCACGATCGATGTACGTTTGTGCCTTTTCAACATTACCCCTGGCCATGGCCGAGTCAGCCCAACGAAGGTAACTGTTGACGATTCGCTCGAGCCCACGCTGGGCTTCCAGGTTTTCCGGCTGCAAGCGAAGCACATCCTGATAACGTGCAAAGGCATTGTCGCCTTCCGGGGTTGTTAACTGTTGACGCAGTAGCGCCTCGTCAGCCTCGAGCAGCAGCCAGGCAATCCGGGATTGCAGGCGTTCCGCCTCCTGTGCGCCATCGGCTGCGGACTCGCTACCCATGCGTGAGAAGCCGGTCCCGCAACCGCTAAGAAGCATTACCGAAAGCAGCAAAACCGCTCGTTTAGTCATCAAATGCGTCGCTCCTGAAATCGTCTGGAATGCAATAATTAACTCACCGCCCCCGAATGCAGTCAATACGCCATAACGGGCGAATATCAGGAATGTCGGCTGCTGCCGATTTTATCTTGTACCTGACCCGTTTTGCCCTCATTAACGACCGTCTATCTGCAACCACTTCCCTTAGCGACGGACAAAACGGCATATTTCTGATCTGTGATCAATCTTCTGCGCACTTTTACTGTGGTAGGATTGAAATCTTGTCGCCTGTTACGGTGTCTAATCGACTAATCCTGATATCACGCTCCTATCCAAGAGTACCAATGAAAACAACGCTTTACCTGTTCACTTTGTTTTTCGCCCTGCTGGGCAACAACGCCTATGGTGCTTTTAGCAACCTGTTCAGCGATCCACAATCAGCTGAAGAGCAATTCCTGCCCGTCGAGGAGGCCTTTCAGGTCAGCGGAAATCTGAGTGGCGAGCAGGCCACCATTCAATTTCGAGTCACCGAAGCGCATTATCTCTACAAGGACCGCTTTAAATTTGTCACCGTCAGCAATGGCCAGTCACTTGCTGCCGACCGACTACCCACGGGAACGCCAAAATACGATCAGTTCCAACAGCGCGAACTGGAAGTTTACACTCAGGACCTTTCCGTTCCCCTCAGTATCCCCGGGGCCGGGGAATTTATCGAGTTGGATGTAACCTTTCAGGGCTGTGCCGATGCAGGGCTTTGCTATCCGCCTCATACCACCCGCATTGCGTTGATGAATCAGCCCGGTAACGGTTCCCTCCCGACACAGGCCAGCCCCACAGGAGAGAACAATCAGCTGATCAGTGAAGATCAAGCGTTCTCGAACCTGCTGAACACGCGCACCTGGCTGCCTATTATTGGCTTGTTTTTACTGGCGGGACTGGGGTTGACCTTTACCCCTTGTGTTTTGCCGATGGTACCCATTCTCTCCAGTCTGATTGTGGGTAACGGCCAGCATCCCCCGACTCGCCGCCACACCATCGCCTACAGCAGCGCCTATGTTATGGGCATGGCGATTACCTTTGCCGTGGCTGGAACCCTGATGGGTTACTTCGGTGCAGGCCTAAATCTGCAAGCAAAACTGCAGTCCCCCTGGGTTCTGATTCCTTTCGCGGGTTTATTTGTGCTGCTGTCATTGTCGATGTTTGGGTTTTACGAGCTTCAGCTGCCCAATGCACTGAGAAGCCGTGTTCAGAGTCTCAACGAACGCTCTCGTGGTGGTAGCTTGTCCGGCGCCCTGTTTATGGGTGTCCTTTCCTCGCTGGTTGTATCCCCTTGCGTCACGGCGCCCCTGGCCGGCGCACTGGTTTATATCAGTGCCACCGGAGATGCCCTACTCGGTGGCCTCGCGCTCTTTGCCCTCGGCATTGGCATGGGCATCCCGCTGCTGATTCTGGCCGTTGGGGGAGGCAGCTTGCTGCCGAGGGCCGGGGCCTGGATGGGAAGCGTCAAGGCAGTGTTTGGAGTTATGCTGCTAGGTGTTGCTATCTGGATGCTGGAGCGGTTAGTTCCCGGCCCTGTGACGCTGATGCTATGGGCAACCCTTTTGATTATTTCGGCTATCTATATGGGCGCTCTTAAGCTCAACGGACAAGGGGGCTGGCCAGCACTTTGGCAGGGAACAGGCCTTGTTTTGCTGATTTATGGCGGCTGCCTGATCATTGGTGCCGCACAGGGAAATTCCAATCCACTCAGACCTCTGGAGTTCAGCTCGGCCAGCGCTAATAGCTCGGACCCGCTTAACGGTTTGGCATTCACCACCGTTACCAGCTTGCCCGAACTGCAACAGGCGGTGGCTAGAGCGGGAGAGCAGGGCCAGCCCGTCTTTGTCGATTTCTACGCCGACTGGTGTATCTCATGCAAAGTCACCGAGCGCGAGCTCTTCCCTCGCCCGGAGATCCATAGCCAGCTCCAGCGCTTTACCCTGATACGAGCCGATGTCACCGAAAACCTACCTTCCCAGCAAGCGCTTTTGCAGGCCTTTAATTTGTTCGGCCCGCCCGCTTTCCTGTTCTACGACCGCCACGGGAACGAAATAAAGGACTTGCGGGTTCAGGGTGAGCCTTCCGCTAACACTCTCAGCACTACCTTGCGTCAGGCGTTAAGCGAAAGTTGATTTCTCCTAGCAACAATCAAGCTCTATAACCACGTGACCCATGAGTCACGCGGCTTAAAACCGACCAAGGCAATCACAATCCTCGCTTATGTAACCGGCCAGTAACCTCCTGTTACACGCCAGTTATGGACATTTACCAGCAAGATCGGTCAAAATCCTTCACATTCAAACTTACCACCCAACCATTCGCTAGAGATCCCGGTCCATGGCAAGCATCCTCGTACTCAACGGCCCAAATCTTAACCTGCTGGGCACACGTGAGCCCGAGGTTTACGGTGCCACCACGCTGGAAGAGATCAACAGCATATTGGTTAGCCAGGCTCAGGAAGCAGGGCACCACCTGCAATACCTGCAAAGCAATGCAGAGTACGAACTGATCGAGCGCATTCACGATGCCCGTCGCGAGGGCATCCAGTTTATCATTATCAACCCGGCCGCCTTTACCCACACCAGCGTCGCGCTGCGCGATGCCCTGGCTGCGGTGGATATTCCTTTTATTGAGGTGCACTTGTCGAATGTGCATCAACGCGAACCGTTCCGTCATCACTCCTACTTTTCCGATCAGGCCGTCGGGGTGATCTGTGGTCTGGGACCACAGGGTTACGAACTCGCACTTCAGGCCGCTTTGAAGCAGATTGTTCAGAGCGAATAAATAATTCCTGCAGGTATGACCTGCCCAAGAAACTCAGTAAAGAGACCGACTATGGATATCAGAAAAGTTAAGAAACTGATTGAGCTACTCGAAGAATCCGGTATTGATGAGCTGGAGATTAAAGAAGGTGAGGAGTCGGTTCGTATTAGCCGAAACTCCGCAACCCCTATGGCCGCAGCACCTGTAGCGATGGCTCCAGCGCCAGCACCGGCGCCCGCTCCAGCACCTGCCGCCGCCCCCGTAGAAAAAGAAACGGCACCCTTGCTCACAGGACACCAGGTAACCAGCCCCATGGTCGGCACCTTCTACAGCGCCCCATCCCCAGGTTCTGCCAATTTCGTGGAAGTCGGCCAGCAGGTTAAATCCGGCGACACGCTGTGCATCGTCGAAGCTATGAAAATGATGAACCAGATTGAGGCCGACAAGTCCGGCGTCATCGAGGCGGTTCTGGTAGAAAGCGGGCAACCGGTTGAATTCGGCCAGCCACTGTTCACTATCGTTTAATCGTCCATCGAGACCAGGACAGGATCCTACCATGCTGGAAAAAGTGCTTATCGCCAACCGAGGCGAAATTGCCCTTCGCATCTTGCGAGCCTGCAAGGTGCTGGGCATCAAAACCGTTGCCGTTCACTCTGAGGCCGACCGCAATCTGAAACACGTTCGTCTAGCCGACGAAGCGGTCTGTATCGGACCCAACAGCCCCCTGCAAAGCTACCTTAATGTACCCGCCATTATCGCGGCGGCCGAGGTCACCGACTCTACTGCTATCCATCCTGGCTACGGCTTTCTGGCTGAAAATGCCGATTTTGCAGAACAGGTAGAGCGCAGCGGATTTACCTTTATTGGTCCAAACGCGAACGTGATTCGTTTGATGGGTGACAAGGTATCCGCCATAGAAGCGATGCGAAAAGCGGGAGTACCAACTGTACCCGGCTCTAACGGTGCGCTTGATGATAACCCCGAACGTACCATTAAGCTGGCCCGAGAAATTGGCTACCCCGTCATTATCAAAGCCGCTGCCGGTGGTGGTGGACGCGGCATGCGTGTTGTTCATGGCGAGGCCGCCCTCCTGAGTTCTATTACCATTACCAAGAGTGAAGCTCAGGCTGCCTTTGGCGATGGTACGGTTTATATGGAGAAGTTCCTCGAAAACCCCCGCCATGTTGAAATCCAGGTGATCTCCGACGGTCAAGGTAATGCGGTTCATCTGTTTGACCGCGACTGCTCATTACAGCGCCGTCACCAGAAGGTTCTGGAAGAGGCACCGGCACCGGGTATTCCAAACGATATTCGCCTGGAAGTCGCTCAGCGCTGCGTGCAGGCCTGTGTCGATATCGGTTACAGCGGTGCAGGCACCTTTGAATTTCTGTATGAAGACGGCGGATTCTACTTTATCGAGATGAACACTCGGGTTCAGGTTGAACATCCCGTCACCGAGATGATTACCGGTGTCGACATCGTAAAAGAGCAGCTGTTGATCGCTAGCGGACAACCGCTCTCCATTAAGCAGGAAGATATCAAAGTAACCGGTCACTCCTTCGAGTGCCGCATCAATGCCGAGGACCCTACTACTTTTATGCCCTGTCCGGGCACGGTCAGCCTGTATCACGCTCCTGGTGGATTCGGCGTTCGTACCGACTCTCACCTCTATAGCGATTACAGCGTGCCGCCCCACTACGACTCATTGATTGCCAAAGTCATCACTCACGGTGACACCCGCGATGTGGCTCTGCGCCGCATGCGTCAGGCGCTGGATGAGATCGTCATAGAAGGCATCAGTACCAACATTCCGCTGCAACAGGAGCTCGTTCGCGATGCGGCCTTTATTGCCGGCGGCGTCAACATTCATTACCTGGAAGAGAAACTCTCAGACTAATCATCCGCCAGTTTCCCAGCCACAAAAAAGCCCGGAATATACCGGGCTTTTTTGTGGCTGCTATTTATGTCCAACGAAAGCCGCTAGAACAGCTCATCGGCCAACGCGTACAGAGGATCAGCACCAGACTTTATAGTCGCCTCCAGACTGTAGATGCGCGGTAGCAAACGTGCAAAGTAGTATCGCGCGGTCACCAGCTTAGCTTCGTAGAAGCTTTGCTCATCTGAGCCCGCATCCAACTGCTGCTGGGCACGATTTACCATCAGGGCCCACATATAGGCATAAGCGGTATAACCAAACAGGTGCAAATACTCTACCGAGGCCGCTCCGATCTCATTCGGATTAGTCGCTGCACGATCGAACACCCAATCCGTTACCTCCTGCAAACGATCACAGGCGTCCAGCAATGGCGCTCGGAACTCATCGGCTGTGCCAGCAGCGGTTTCACGAACCTCTTGCAGGAACAGACGCGTCCACTCGCCGCCGTTAGCAACAGTCTTGCGCCCCATCAGGTCGAGCGCCTGGATTCCGTTAGTGCCTTCGTAGATCTGGGCAATACGAGCATCACGAACCAGCTGCTCCTGGCCCCATTCACGAATATAACCATGACCGCCAAACACCTGCTGACCATCGATGGTGTTGTTCAACCCCATATCGGTCATAAAGGCCTTGGCAACAGGTGTCAGCAAGGCCACCATCGCTTCGGCTTTCTTTTTCACGTCACCATCGTCGCTGAACTTGACCAGGTCAAGCTGCTTGGCAACATAAGCGGAAAAGGCCCGACCCGCTTCCGTCGTGGACTTCATGTTCAGTAGCATGCGACGCACATCGGCGTGCACAAGAATTGGATCGGCCGCTTTCTCTGGCTGTTGGGGCCCTGTAGCTGCACGCCCCTGAATACGATCACGGGCGTACTCAATAGCGTTCTGGTATGAAGCTTCACCGGCACCCAGACCCTGAATACCCACACCCAGTCGCTCATAGTTCATCATGGTGAACATACAAGCCAGCCCCTTGTTCAACTCACCGACCAGGTAGCCCTTAGCGCCATCAAAGTTCATCACGCAGGTCGCGGATGCCTTGATACCCATCTTGTGCTCGATGGAACCACAGCTGACGCTATTGCTTTCACCCAGGCTGCCATCATCATTCACGTTAATTTTTGGCACCAGGAATAGAGAGATACCCCGAGGTCCTGCCGGAGCATCTGGCAGCTTGGCCAAGACCAAGTGGATAATATTTTCCGTCAGGTCGTGCTCACCACCGGTGATAAAGATCTTGGTGCCGGTCACACTGTAGCTACCATCACCGTTATCCTCGGCGCGGGTACGAATAATTCCCAGATCGGTACCGGAATGAGGCTCGGTCAAGCACATGGAACCCGCCCAGGTTCCTGCGTACATGTTCGGCAGATAGGCTTCCTTAAGCTCTTCTGTAGCGTGGGCGTTGATAGAAAGACATGCTCCCACGGTTAACATCGGATAGAGGCCGAAAGAGAAGTTGGCAGCCATGGTCATCTCTTCTACCTGGGAGCTCAACATTTTTGGCATACCCATAGCACCCAGCTCGGCATTACCGGTCAAACCTACCCAACCACCTTCAGCGTAAGTTTGGTAGGCTTCCTTAAAGCCTGTCGGGGTAGACACAGCACCTTCATTCCACTGACAGCCCTCTTCATCACCCTCACGATTCAGTGGTGCAATCATGCCACCCACCAGCTTGGCCGCTTCTTCAAGAATGGCATCTGCCGTTTCCGCATCAACCGTTTCCTGCAGCGCAGGCATTGACGCCCAAAGCTTATCTGCTTCAAAGACTTCGTTCATAACGAAGCGGATATCCCGCAACGGTGCTTTGTATTCAGCCATGATTCAAACCTCTTACTCTTTAACTCGTTAAGAAAGCCAATCTACAGATACCTTGGAGTGACTTTCGCACACTGAAGTTCGATGATAATCAACGAACCAAATAGACTCAATTAGTCTAAAAATGACTAATCGGTCATAAAAATACTAACCTTAGCGCTCCGCACTACACATACACTGCAAGCAAGGCAGCAACCAGCGCATGAAAATCCGCGAAAACGCCTGACAGCCCCGTAAATCTGTCCTAGATTTATGACAACGAGGACAGTCACTATGCAGATTTTACTTCTGATGCTACGGATGGCATTGCTCCCCCAGTGGATGCTTCAGCAGGAGCCTGACGCCGCTCACTTCTACCGCCGCACCTTTACCCCTCGCTATAGAGCCAAGCGCCGCATCGTCCGCACTCTCTGGTTGTTAGCTACCTTGTTAATCCTGAGCAACCCGGTGCTGCCCTTTATCATCATGATTGGGCTACCTACCACCTTACTAGGATTTGCCATTCTCGACGAAACCCAGTGACAAAAAAGCCCGCATTTTCATGCGGGCTTTTTCAATAGATCCCCGGCGTTTAAGCTTCGGGACCAAACTGCTCGGCGGTCATTCCCATCAGGTTATCAGCACCAGACTCGATGGCGGCCTTATGGGTCAGAGTACGAGGCAGGATACGCTGGAAGTAGAAACGAGCGGTTTCAACCTTGGCCTGATAGAAATCAGTCTCGGTAGTACCTGCGTCCAGTTTTTCCTGCGCCGTTTTAGCCATTTCAGCCCAGAAGTAGGCCAGCACTGCGTAGCCGGAATACATCAGGTAATCGACAGAGGCCGCACCAACTTCTTCACGGTTGCTCATGGCGCTCATGCCGATCTTCATCGTCATTTCGCCCCACTCTTTGTTCAGTGCTGCCAGCGGCTCAACGAATTCCTTAACAGAACCCTCAGCATTGGCCTGGCAAAACTTATGGACAATCTTGGTGAAACCTTTGAGCGCCTCGCCCTGGGTCATAAGCACCTTACGACCCAGCAGGTCGAGTGCCTGAATACCGGTAGTTCCTTCATACAGCATGGAGATACGGGCATCACGAACGTTTTGCTCCATACCCCACTCGCTGATAAAGCCGTGGCCGCCATACACCTGAATACCGTGGTTAGCTGCCTCAAAACCGGTTTCGGTTACGAAAGCCTTGGCAATAGGTGTCAGGAAAGCCAGCATGTCGTCAGCAGCTTTCTTCTCTTCATCGCTGCCATAATGAGTGACATCAACCTGCTTGGCGGCAAAGTAAGCCATAGCACGGTTGCCTTCTGTGAAGGCTTTGATGGTCAACAGCATACGACGCACATCAGGGTGTACGATAATTGGATCCGCCGCTTTTTCTGGCGCTTTAGGTCCTGTCAGCGAACGCATCTGCAGACGGTCGCGAGCATAGGCCAGTGCGCCCTGCATGGCGATTTCGGAATGAGCCAGGCCTTGCAGTGCCGTGCCCAGACGAGCCGTGTTCATAAAGGTGAACATGCAGTTCAAACCTTTGTTCTCAGGACCAATCAGGTAGCCTGTCGCTTCGTCGAAGTTCATAACGCAAGTCGCGTTACCATGGATACCCATCTTGTGCTCGAGAGAGCCACAAGCTACGGCATTACTGTCACCGGCATTACCATCAGCGTCAGGCAGGCGCTTAGGTACGATAAACAGGGAAATACCCTTGGTGCCAGCAGGCGCGTCCGGCAGGCGAGCCAATACGATATGGACGATATTGTCCGCCATGTCGTGCTCACCAGCCGAGATAAAGATTTTGGTGCCGCTGATCTTGTAGCTGCCGTCTGCCTGAGGCTCAGCTTTAGTGCGCAGCAGGCCCAGATCGGTACCACAGTGGGATTCGGTCAAGCACATGGTGCCGGTCCACTCACCGGAAACCAGCTTGGTCAGATAAGTTTGTTTTTGCTCGGCCGTACCGTGAGCATGTATTGTATTCATTGCACCATGGCTAAGGCCGGGGTACATCCCCCATGACCAGTTGGCTTCGCCAACCATCTCGCTCATAACCAGGCCTAGAGACTCTGGCAAGCCTTGACCACCAACCTCGGGATCGTGTGCCAGTGATGGCCAGCCGCTTTCAACGTACTGGTTATAGGCTTCTTTAAAGCCTTCCGGGGTAGTTACACCCTCTTCACTCCAGGTGCAGCCCTGAGTATCACCAACACGGTTAAGGGGAGCGATAACCTGCTCACAGAACTTGGCGCCCTCTTCGAGGATCGCATTAACCATATCCGGTGTCGCTTCTTCGCAGCCGGGAGTAGTAGCGTAGTGCTCTTCAAAACCAAGCAGTTCATCACGTACGAAACGAATATCGCGTAGGGGGGCCTTGTATTCTGGCATAAAGGGTGACCTCTAACTCTTGTTGGGACCATCTAACCATTCTATGGAACGGTTGCGGTAGGATGACAGCCTTTCCGAATGGCGGAGGACGTCTATTGTAATAATCAGCTTTCAAACAGCTGTTTGAAACATACGTTTACAGCTCGGTAATGTCAACCTTTTCTACGGCGCCGACTGCATTGAACAGACACCATAAAACCGCCCGCGATACAGGAGAAACATCCATATTCCGATTAATTATTGTTAGACGTCAGGCAGAGGTATCAATAAAGGGATTATCGCCCGGGTTGCGATTAAAGTCGCGCAATGCGCTGTAGGTTTCCACCAGATCCTGATTGGCTCGCGACAGGCGCTCCTGTTGCAGTTGCGCCTGCTCCAACTGACGCTCCCGCAGTTCCGCGGCCTGTTCTTCTCTGGCTTTGCGCGCTTCTGTTCGCTCCTGGTCGACCTGTTGCGCCGACAATCGCTGTTCACGAGCTTCGCTACGCTCTAACTCTTCCTGATTCCGAGCCTCGCGGGATTGTTCTGCAAGTTCTCGCGTGGCGTCCAGCTTCATCTGAACCGCTTGACTGGCAACCCGACGATCCTGCAAAGAGGGATTAGCCGGAGCCAAAGCCGCGCGCTGTATCCGTTCTGCATCGACGATTGCCTGGCGAGGGTCACTGGAAACCGAGCCAGTGGAGATACTAACCTCACCCGCCGTGGCATAACGCCGGCCATCCGGGCCAATCGTATATTGATAGGTAGCAGCACTTGCGAGGGCACCACCTACCGAAGCGTGGGCTTGCTCATGATTTCTAACCTCTCGGTCTCGACGAGCAAGTTCGGCCAGCTGCAACGCCTCGCGAGGATCCTGCTCCGCTGACTGAGCCGACCGGCTATTGGTGGGTACACCAGCATTTTCAGAATCAGTTTCAGCGGGATCATCGCTGCCATCACGCCGTGCAACAAGAACATCCAATGCCTGCTCTTTCGCTTTTTCCGGGGACTCTCTCAGACCGGGTTTTGCATTGGTTTCATCGGTTTCATCCACCGGGCTGAAGACACGACTCTCCTCCTCAGGAGCGGTTTGCGCCTCCTGCTGTTTACCCACTGGCGCCGGAGGTGTTACTACCGGCGTCAAGTTTACGGGAGGAATTTGCACAATATCTCCTTTAGTGATGCTCGATGCTAGGCAAGCGTATCAATCAACGACCCCAAAGCTTCATCAGCCGCTTTAACACTCTTGGTAGAGGCTTCAATTTGAATCTGACTGGTTTTCAGTTCGACCAATGGAGATGCCACATCGGCATTGGGCTTTGTGGTGCCCGCTTCGGCAATATCCTGAGCAGCGTTGCGCATATTTTTCTGCCCTGCCTGAATACCACTTAAACCACTACTGAATGCTGAATCGACTTTCACTCAAATACCTCGTTTACTAACCAGTTAGTCTGCCAACCATTGAAGACCAGGCACAACTCGATGTGCATATTTTAACCAAATAGCACACACACAAGAAGTAGCTGCTTCGTATAAAGAAAGCACTTTGAAACCCGAATAATTATAAGAGCGCATCCAGCTCGAGGTAAGTGGAGGCCTCTTTAGCACAGGCTGACGGCAGCCGGGGAATGGTGCCAAGGCAGGGAGCCGGTAACCGCTGCCGCAAACTATCAAGATTCTCCTGATAGGCGGCCATATTAACGTCGACCTGATTCGCCACCCAGCCCACCAAAGCAAGCCCATCACGTTGTATCGCCTCGGCGGTCAACAGGGCATGACTCAAACAACCCAATTTCATGCCAACCACTAGTATCACCGGCAAACCCAGCTCTACAGGCACACGGCTCAGATACTCACGCTCGTTCAATGGCACCCGCCAGCCACCCGCGCCCTCAACCAGAGTCAGATCCGCCGGCTGCATCATGGCGCCACGACAAAAGCCCACCAATCGGTCAGCGGTTAATCGACGACCTTCCTGAGCAGCAGCGATATGAGGCGCTATAGGTGCAGTCAAAGCCACCGGGTTTACCTGATCATAGGCCAGATTCAGAGTCATATGAGCCTGTAACTGAAGCGCATCATCGTTTCGAAGACCATGCTCCGTCGCCTCACAACCGGCCGCTACCGGCTTGAGCGCCAAGGTCTTTAACCCGGCCTCTTTTGCTGAATTCAGCAAGGCGCAGGTCACCAATGTCTTGCCGACGTCGGTATCGGTACCAGCGACAAAATAGCGTTTCTTCAACATAACTCGCTCTCTTTAATCAACCGGGCATAGACCACTTGATAGGTAGCTGGCAGAAGCTGCTGATCATCCCTGAACTGCTCATAGCCAAGCTGAAGCGCCCGCAAACGTGACGGCGTCATCAAGCCAGGACGACGTTCTCCGGTCAGGGTATTAGCGCCCAAAGCCAGGAGCTCACGACTCAACTGACTCACCCGACGGTAATAGAGCCGTCGTGGCGCAGTACTCAGCTGAGCCACCCTGAAACCACTGCGCTCCACATCAACTTCCAAGCTATTAAACGAAGGGTAATCATTCACATGACTGAACCGATCAACCTGCTCCCAAGCGGTTCTCAACTCGTGCAACGTACCCTCGCACAGCGTCGAGAAAACAAACTGACCACCCGGGCGCAAGCAACGATAAACTTCACTGAGCACAGCGGAAAACTGGTCACACCATTGAATGGCCAAACTGGAAAACAGAAGATCAATGGAATTGGACCTCAATGGTAACGACTCTGCATCTCCACCACACCAGAGCGGCTGGGCATGACAGTCAGTGGCATGCTGTAACATGCCAAACGACAGATCACAGCCAAGCACCATTGCCTGCGGGTATCTCATCTGCAGCTCGGCTGTATGCACTCCGGTGCCACAACCCAGGTCGACCACCACGGTGGGTGAAATCGATTCGGGAATCGACGCCATCACCTCAGCAGCCACCTGTTGCTGCAGGTGGGCCGCATCATCGTAGCTATCAGCCGCGTTGCCAAAACTACTGGCGATAGCCGCTTTATCAACCGGTGGAGACATTATTGCCGCCTTTTAACAACAAGGGGTTCGGAACAGGCATTGCCCATATCAATGCGATCAATAAACTCTTGCACCTGGTCTGCAACAAGCAGGGGCTGATCGGCCATCAGTAAATGGCTACTAGCCGGTATAACTCTGGATTCACCCGGCAGGCATCTGGATACGTTTGACGGAACCAGCGCATCCTGTTCAGCCAGCACAGACAGTACGGGCTGAGTCAGCTGATGTAACACAGGTCGATGATCCTCTGCCAACCAGTTCAAACCGGGTAGCAATACAGATGAGTCACCCTTGAAACAGCAGTCCTCACGCAACCAACGAGTGCGCCCACGAACATCGTGACTGCCCCGGCAACAGAGCTGCAGGAACCGGCGCAGGGTTGCTTCAGGTGCCGTTTTTACGTTCTCGACAAACTGGGCAAAAGTATCGGATGCCATTCCAGGCCAGTCATCACGCTGGACAAAACAGGGGTTACTGGCCAATAACATAATGCCCTTAACCTTTTCTTGCGCCCGTTCTGCCATATGCAATGCCAACACACCACCCAGGGACCAGCCCAGCAGCACAACCGGTCCCGGCGGCAGGTGCTGCACCAATCCATCCACTAACGCGGAGGAGTCTTGCCACAGAGCTGGACCAGATAGAGGCAACTCATAGCCCGGTAAAGGCAAGCACTCGTATTGCATATCGCCCAACAGCTCGCACAAGGGATCAAACACTGAAATGGGCATTGACCAGCCTGGAATCAATACCAAAGTAGGCGAAGCATTACCCATCACCGCACACCTGTTTTTTTAGCGGCTATTACGAAGGCTTCAAGTAAACGATCAATGTCTTGTTCGGTATGGGCTGCGCTGAGAGTGACTCGTAAGCGAGCGCTACCTTCGGGCACTGTCGGAGGACGAATGGCGGTTACCAAAACCCCAAGCGTTTCGAGATGGGCACTCAACGCCAAAGCCCGGGAAGCGTCACCAATGACTATGGGCTGAATCGGCGTTTCGGATGCCATCAACTCTAACCCGAGTGTTGCAGCCTCGAGACGGAAACGCTGGACCATCTTGGCCAGATGCTCTCGCCGCCAGCCTTCTTGTTGCAATAAGCGCAAACTGACCAGAGTAGCGGCGGCAACAGCGGGCGGCATAGAAGTGGTGTAAATGTAGCTGCGAGCCTGCTGGATCAGTGTCTCGATTAACACCTCACTGCCAGCAACGAAAGCTCCTGCGGTACCAAAACCTTTGCCCAGGGTACCGACCAACACAGGGAGCTGCTCGGCACTCATTTCAAAGTGCTCGGCACAACCACCACCGGAGTCGCCAAGCACACCAAAACCGTGGGCATCATCCACCATAAGCCAAGCATTATGATCCGCACAGGTGGCGGCTAACTCAGGCAGCAGCGCCACGTCCCCATCCATACTGAATACACCATCAGTGACCACTAACTTACGTCTGGCGTCAGATGAAGCAAGCCTGGCACTTAAACTAGCGGAGTCATTGTGGAGATAGCGCTGAAAACGAGCGCGACTGAGCAGGCCGCCATCCAGCAAGGAAGCATGGTTCAGGCGATCTTCAAATACGGCATCTTTTTTACCCAACAGAGCCGTTATAACACCCATGTTGGCCATATAACCCGAGCTAAACAGCAACACGCGCTCCCGCCCGGTAAACTCGGCCAATGCATCCTCGAGTGCATGATGTGGCTCGCTATGACCGATGACCAGATGGGAAGCACCGCCGCCAACGCCATAGCGGGAAGCGGCTTGCTGGAAGGCTGCAATCACCTCGTGATGATTGGCCAATCCCAGATAGTCGTTGGAGCAAAACGCCAGCAGTTCACGATCATCGCAACGCAAATGAGGTTGCTGAGGCGACTGCAGCAAGCGTCGGTGACGATACAAATGCTGGCCTCGCCGGCGCTCAAGATCTTCCGACAGGCCGTCGAAGCCCCGGTAATCAGGCGGAAGCGTCATAGAAGAGCGCGTCTTGCTGCTGCTTCACCAGGTTCTGTCGAATCTCGGCTTCGGTTGCATCATCGGCTTTGTCAATCGCTTGCTCCGGGCGCATACCCAGACGAGCAAACAGTTGCAAATCACGGTTTTTCTCCGGGTTTGGCGTGGTCAACAAACATTCACCGTAGAAGATCGAATTAGCCCCGGCCATAAAGGCCAGCGCCTGCATTTCATCACTCATGCTTTCCCGCCCTGCGGACAGTCGAACGTAGGACTCCGGCATCATGATTCTGGCCACAGCAAGGGTGCGAATAAAGTCGAACGAGTCAACCTCCTTGGCATCTTCAAGAGGCGTGCCCTCTACCCTTACCAGCATATTGATTGGTACGCTCTCGGGCTGCTTGGGCATATTGGCCAACTGGATCAACAAACCTATACGATCGTTCGCGGTTTCGCCCATACCCAGAATACCACCACTACAAACTTTCATACCGGCATCGCGCACATGGCTCAGGGTATCGAGACGATCCTGAAAGCTGCGGGTAGTAATGATTTTGTCGTAAAATTCCGGGGAGGTATCCAGGTTATGATTGTAGTAGTCGAGCCCAGCCTCGGCGAGCTGCTGGGACTGGTCTTCGTTCAGCATTCCCAGGGTCATGCAGGTCTCGAGCCCTAGCGCCTTGACCCCTTTCACCATCTCCAGGACGTAAGGCATATCCTTTTCGCTGGGATGCTTCCAGGCGGCCCCCATACAGAAGCGGCTGGCACCCCCCTCTCGAGCCTGGCGCGCCTTTTCAAGCACTCGGTCAACCGCCATTAATTTCTCTTTTTTCAACCCCGTGTTGTAATGACCGCTCTGGGGGCAGTACTTACAGTCCTCAGGACAGGCGCCGGTTTTAATCGACAGAAGTGTGCTGGTTTGAACCTGGTTGGGGTCAAAGTGCTGGCGATGAACGGTTTGCGCTCGAAATACCAGATCCATAAAAGGGAGTTCAAACAGCGCATTTACTTCATTGGGCGTCCAGTCATGGCGCACCCGGGCATCTACAGTCGACATCGGTCAATTCCTGATTACTTATTTGCTTAACGCCAGGCTCACAGCGCCAAGGGGTATCGTGCTACAGGCAAAAGCAGATTTTCGCTCTCGCTTTTATTCGTCCTGCACGGTTTTATAGCGATGAATAATATCGGCTACCCTCAGCCTGTCAACCCTGCACATAACAACAAAGTTTACTAGTGAGCGATTTTTAACCAACCAATAGTAACCTGTTTGCTCTGTAGCGCTCCCGCGAGAGTTCGACTACCCCTGTGCGAGCCTTGCTTGCAGGCGCTTCCGCGCGCCTTAAATCCCTGTTCCCGGTGCGCCCTGGAGCATAACGGCCCCCTGGACAGCCTCTGCGGTCAATGCCTGGTAAAGCCTCCCCATTTTGAGCAATGCATTGCAGCTTTCGATTACGAATTCCCCATTCGACAGCTGCTGAGCCGCTATAAATACGGCAAGAAATGGCGCTACGCCAAACTCCTGCATCATCTGCTATGGCACCGATTCAGCGAGCATATTGCTCTACGAGGCGCCACCGATGCCATTGTTGCGGTACCCTTGCATCGCCGTCGACTCCGCCAGCGTGGGTTCAATCAAGCACTGGAATTGGCACGTTTCTTATCTCAACAAAGCGGCATTCCACTCATACACCCATTGGTAATCCGCTGCCGAAATACCCCACGACAGCAGGGATTAACGCTAAAGCAGCGCCAAAAGAACCTCAAAGGCGCTTTTCAGCTTCGCGATCCTGTACCGCATATCTCGATTACCCTTGTGGATGACGTGGTCACCAGCGGCACCACCGTCAACGAAATTACCCGGTTGTTGCTGAAAGCAGGAGCTTCCCGGGTCGATGTTTGCTGCCTGGCACGTACCCCCTCACCTCATTAACCTTGCCATTAATCCACCGTCCCCAGCTTTAACGCTCTGCCTTTCGCCAGGATGCTGGGGACCCTTTAGTGCACCCCGAGAGGCAGGCGCGTTACAATGCCGGCTTATTTCTCAGGGCGATAACCATGCAACAGCCACCTACCGTTAATGATTCGCAGCTGGATCAAAGCTCGACCCAGAATGCCAAGCCGCCCTATTATGCGTTAACACCCGATACGGTTATCGATGCAGTAGAAAGCCTGGGTTACCTCAGCGATGCCCGGGTACTGGCACTGAATAGCTATGAGAATCGTGTCTACCAGGTGGGTATCGAAGAGAATACACCGATCATTGCCAAGTTTTATCGTCCCCAGCGCTGGAGCGATGAACAAATTGCTGAAGAGCACAATTACCTGTTTGAGCTTAAAGAGTTGGGATTGCCCGTTGTACCGCCTCTGACATTGAAAGGCGACAACAGCGTTTTTGAATACAAAGACTACCGATTCTCACTTTTCCCGCGACAGGGAGGGCACGCTCCCGAACTCGATAATCTTGACCACCTGCTGGTGCTGGGACGAATGATGGGTCGTATCCACCTTTGCGGTGCCAGCACGCCTTTTCGACATCGCCCCTCAATCGATATCGCCAGCTACGGTGAGGCTTCTGTTGCCTTTTTATTAGCGTCCGAAATGATTCCAGCCGGGTTACGTACAGCCTACCAGACGTTGTGTGAAGATCTGCTCGCTCAGGTTCGCCGCATCTGGGGCGAGGTTGGCCAACAGCCGCAGATACGGCTTCACGGTGATTGCCATATCGGTAATATTTTATGGCGTGATGAGACACCTCATTTTGTGGATTTTGACGACAGCCGTAATGGTCCTGCGATTCAGGACTTGTGGATGTTTCTCTCCGGCGATCGCAACCAGCAACGCCTGCAATGCAGCGAGCTGGTAGAAGGCTATAACGAGTTTAATGACTTTCCTGCGATCCAGTTACGTCTCATCGAACCCCTGCGCACCTTGCGCCTGCTGCATTATAACGCCTGGTTGGGCAGGCGCTGGGAAGATCCTGCTTTCCCCCACAGCTTCCCCTGGTTTAATACCGAGCGTTACTGGTCTGAACACATTCTTGAATTACGTGAGCAACTATCCGCTTTGCAAGAGCCGCCGCTTGAGCTTTGGTAATGCTGTTATGAGCCAGATTACCGTTACCCTCTGATCCCCTGCTGGCAAAGCCAGAATCCACTGGTATGCTTGATGGTCTTACACACTCAAAGACCATCATCGCTCAGGGGATAACATATGAAGCTCGAAACCATTGCCGTCCATGGCGGTTACCAACCCGACCCAACCACCAAAGCGGTCGCGGTACCTATTTACCAAACCACCTCTTATGCGTTTGATGATACCCAGCACGGCGCCGACCTGTTCGACCTCAAGGTTGAGGGCAATATCTATACCCGCATCATGAACCCCACCACTGCCGTATTGGAACAACGTGTGGCTGAACTCGAAGGCGGCATTGCAGCTCTGGCAACCGCCTCCGGGATGTCCGCGATCACCTACGCCATACAAACCATTGCCGAAGCCGGCGATAACATCGTTAGCATTAACAAGCTTTATGGCGGCACCTACAACCTGTTTGCCCACACCCTGCCCAAGCAAGGTATCGAAGTGCGCATGGCCTCCCACGACGATATCGACGCTCTGGCAGCCCTGATCGACGATCGCACCAAGGCCGTATTTTGCGAATCTATCGGCAACCCATTAGGCAACCTGGTGGATATCAGGGCATTGGCCGCCGCCGCCCACAGCAAAGGCGTACCGCTGATTGTCGATAATACGGTCGCCACCCCCTACCTGCTCCGCCCTTTCGAGCTCGGCGCCGATATCGTTATTCACTCCCTGACCAAGTACATGGGCGGACATGGCAACTCCATCGGCGGTGTCGTGGTTGATTCGGGCAAGTTCCCCTGGGCAGAACACGCCGAACGTTTCCCAACCCTCAACCAACCCGACCCCTCCTATCACGGCGTAACCTATACCGAGGCCCTTGGCGCCGCAGCCTTTATCGGCCGTTGCCGAGTGGTTCCCCTGCGCAATACGGGTGCCGCCATTTCGCCAATGAACGCGTTCCTGATTCTGCAAGGGATCGAAACCTTGCCACTGCGCATGGATCGCCATTGCGAGAATGCCATTGCCGTAGCCCAGTATCTGCAGCAACACCCACAGGTCGAATGGGTTAATTATGCCGGACTGGAAAGCAGCTCCGAATACGCACTCTGCCAACAGGAGATGGGTGGGCGAGCCTCCGGTATCCTCAGTTTTGGCATAAAGGGAGGCGCCGAAGCCGGGGCTCACTTTATCGATGCGCTGCAGCTGATTACCCGACTGGTCAATATTGGGGACGCAAAATCTCTGGCCTGTCACCCTGCCAGCACCACCCATCGCCAACTTAACGATGAAGAATTGGCGGCGGCAGGTGTGGCCAAAGATATGGTGCGACTGTCGATTGGCATCGAGCACATCGACGATCTACTGGCCGATATTGAGCAGTCCTTAAAAGCGGCCCAGTAACAGCGCCGTCAATCCATTTGGTGCTTTTGGTCATTGGCTCTACCCGTTGCAACTGCGACACTGAAAAGAAAAGGAGTGGAGCCATGGCCTTTAGCCCCGAGCAAGCCCGTCAGTTTGTTGAAGATAAAATCGCTTTTGTGCAACGCATGGGACTCAAAGCGGAGCGACTTGAACGCGGCAATGTCCGTTTACGGGCGCCACTCGAAGGCAACCAGAATCATATCGGCACCATGTATGCTGGAGCGCTGTTCACCCTCGCCGAAATCCCGGGCGGTGCGCTCTTTATGACCAGTTTTGATGTCAGCCGTTTCTACCCTATCGTCAAGGACCTCAAGATTGAGTTTCTGCGCCCGGCAAAAACCGATATCAGCTGCGAGCTGTCTATGGATAACGAGGAGATTGAACATTTGCAATCCCTGGCTAACGAACAAGGCAAAGTGGACTTTGTACTGGAAGCAAAACTATTGGACAGTGAGAACACTCTGGTTGCCCAATCCAAAGGGACTTACCAGCTCAGGCGAGTTGGCAGCTGACGCCTGATCGGCAATCTGTTCAACCAGGCGGACACTAAAAAGGGCTCAATAATGAGCCCTTTTTGCTACAACTACCAAGCCACTTACTGATGGTACTTCTCGGACAGTTCATGCACCGCCTCGACAAAAACACCGGCATGTTTGGGGTCAACGAACTGGTGAATGCCGTGGCCCAGATTAAATATGTGACCGTTGCCTTTGCCAAAGCCCTGTAGAATCGTTTCTACTTCTTCACGAATACGCGCCGGGGAGGCATAAAGCACGGAAGGATCCATATTGCCCTGCAGCGCTACTCGGCTGCCGATGCGCTGGCGAGCTTCGGCAATATCAATGGTCCAGTCCAGGCCGACACAGTCGGCTCCAGCATCGGCAATCTGTTCGATCCACTGTCCACCATTCTTGGTGAACAAGATCACCGGCACCTTGCGGCCTTCACTTTCTCGGGTCAGTCCGGCAACAATTTTCGCCATATAATTCAGCGAAAACTCGCGGTAGCACGCTGGGCTCAGGACACCGCCCCAGGTATCGAAGATCTGCACAGCCTGAGCACCCGCGGCAATCTGAGCGTTGAGGTAACTGATGACAGACTGGGCCAGCTTATCCAACAGCTGGTGCAATACTTCGGGTTGGCTAAACATCATCGCTTTAATTCGACGAAAATCCTTGGATGAGCCGCCCTCGACCATATAGGTCGCCAGCGTCCAGGGACTGCCGGAAAAACCGATCAGTGGCACTCGACCATTTAACTCACGGCGAATGGTAGTCACCGCTTTCATCACATAATCAAGCCCATCTGAGGGATCCGGGATTGGTAGAGCATCGACATCAGCTTCGGTGCGAACCGGCTTCTTGAAACGTGGCCCTTCACCGGTTTCGAAGTAAAGCCCCAAATCCATCGCATCAGGGATGGTCAAAATATCCGAAAAAAGGATCGCCGCATCCAGGTCATAACGTTCCAATGGCTGAATTGTCACTTCACAGGCCAGTTCAGGATTCATGCACAGGGACATGAAATCCCCAGCCTGGGCACGCGTCTCCTTGTACTCAGGCAGATATCGACCGGCCTGGCGCATCATCCATACGGGCGTTACATCAACGGGCTCACGTAACAGAGCGCGAAGAAAACGGTCATTTTTCAATTCGATCATAGGAACTCTTTTATTTGAATAAGACGCAGCAAAGGTGACGTACTATAGCAAACACCGGGGACGAAAAGGCAGCGCATAGCACTGCCACGTTCGCCGGTCATGATCGAGATCAAACTTCGAGGTAATCCAGAATACCTTCAGCCGCCTGCCGACCTTCCCAAATAGCGGTCACCACCAGATCAGAACCTCGCACCATGTCACCGCCGGCAAACACTTTGGGGTTACTGGTCTGGAATTTAAACTCCTGCTGCTCTTCGGCAATAACACCACCCCAGCTATTGATATCAATCTTGTGGTCCGCGAACCAGGGTTCAGGGCTAGGCTGAAAACCAAAGGCCACCAACACCACATCAGCAGGGATCACTTCATCACTGCCGGGAATAACCTCAGGCCGCTGGCGTCCATTTTCATCCGGTTCACCCAGACGGGTAGACACCACCTTGATACCTTCGACTTTACCTTCACCAACAATTTCCACCGGCTGGCGGTTAAACAGGAATTGAACGCCTTCCTCACGGGAGTTCTCTACTTCTTTTCGAGAACCGGGCATATTGGCTTCGTCGCGGCGGTAGGCACAGGTGACCGAAGCAGCACCCTGGCGAACCGAGGTACGGTTACAGTCCATCGCGGTATCACCGCCACCAAGAACCACCACACGCTTACCCTTCATGTCGATAAACTCACCCTTATCGTCATAACCAAGGCAACGATTGACGTTGGAGATCAGGAACGGCAATGCATCATGAACACCGGGAAGTTCTTCACCGGGGAATCCGCCTTTCATCGCCGTGTAGGTACCCATTCCCATAAACACCGCATCGTAATCATCCAGCAACTGCTGCATGGTGATCTCTTTGCCGATTTCGGTATTGAGCTGAAATTCGATGCCCATGCCCTCGAATACCTGACGACGGCGTTTCATCACATCTTTTTCAAGCTTGAATTCAGGGATGCCAAAGGTCAGCAAACCACCAATTTCCGGATGACGGTCAAACACCACCGCTTTGACACCATTGCGAGCCAGGATATCGGCACACCCCAAGCCAGCGGGACCAGCCCCGATGATAGCCACTCGCTTACCGGTCTCCTTGACGTGGGAGAGGTCTGGTCGCCAGCCCATGGCAAAGGCGGTATCGGTAATAAACTTTTCGGTCGCACCAATGGTCACCGCGCCAAAACCGTCGTTAAGGGTACAGGCCCCCTCACAGAGCCGATCCTGTGGGCACACTCGACCACAGACTTCAGGCAAGGTATTGGTCTGGTGACTCAGCTCTGCCGCTTCAATAATATTGCCTTCGGCAACCAGCTTAAGCCAGTTGGGGATGTAATTATGGACCGGACACTTCCACTCGCAATAAGGGTTTCCACACTCCAGGCAACGATGGCTCTGGGATTTGGATTCTTTGTGCGTGAACGGCTTATAGATTTCTACAAACTGATTCTTTCGTACATCGAGCTCTTTCTTGCTCGGTTCTGCTCTGGCTACATCCAGAAACTGAAAGCTGTTGTTCAAACGCTCAGTCATGGTGCCTACCTCATCAATGCTTTCTGTTTATACCTGCTGCGAAGCACGCTTCGCAGCAGGGTGCTATGCACTACCTGATGCAATCCCGATTACTCAGGGCGGGTACGAATACTGCTGAGCAGATCGTTCATATTGGCGGCTTTCGGCTTCACCAGCCAGAACTTGCCAATATAATCGTAAATATCTTCCAACAGTTCTTTACCCCAGGCACTACCGGTCTCGGCCACATACTCTTCAATAATATGGACCAGATGGGTGCGATATTGCTCCATCGACTCAGTATCAATTCGATGAATATCTACCAGTTCGTGGTTATAACGATCAACGAACTGTCGATTTCGATCGAACACATAGGCGAAACCACCCGTCATGCCTGCTCCGAAGTTGTGTCCAACCTCACCCAGCACGGTTACCAGACCACCGGTCATATATTCACAGCAATGGTCTCCGGCACCTTCGGTCACAACATGAGCGCCAGAGTTACGTACCGCCAGTCGCTCACCCGCTCGACCAGCCGCAAACAACTTACCGCCGGTGGCTCCGTAGACACAGGTATTACCGATAATAGAGGTATCCTGCGATTCGAACTGGCTTCCTGAAGGCGGCGTAATGACCAGCTTGCCACCGGTCATACCTTTGCCGACGTAGTCATTGGCATCGCCTTGCAAATACATATGCAAGCCGCCAGCGTTCCAGACACCAAAGCTCTGCCCGGCAGTACCGGTCAAGCGTACACTGATCGGGTTCGGCTCCATGCCGAGGTTACCGTGTCGACGGGCAATTTCACCCGAGATCCGGGCTCCGATCGAACGATCACAGTTACCGATGCTGTATTGGAATTCGCCACCGCTGGCACTGTCGATGCTTGGCAACATATCGTTCACCATACGCTCGGCCATCTCCGCACGATCGAAAGGATCGTTACGGTCGGCCTGGCACACCTGAGGCTTATCCGCTGGAATATGGTCATTGCTAAGTATCGGCGACAGGTCCAGATTGGCTTGTTTATCCGTGTAACCCGGCAGTGCCTGCAGTAGGTCCGTACGACCAACCAGCTCTTCCAGGGAACGCACACCCAACTTGGACAACCATTCGCGGGTCTCTTCGGCGACGAAACGGAAGAAATTCATGACCATCTCGACATCGCCGATAAAGTACTTTTCACGCAGCTCGTCATTTTGCGTAGCAACACCGGTCGCACAGTTGTTCAAATGACAGATACGCAGGTACTTACAGCCCATAGCAACCATCGGCGTAGTACCAAAGCCAAAGCTTTCGGCACCCAAAATGGCGGCTTTAACCACGTCAAGACCGGTTTTCAAACCACCGTCGGTTTGCAGGCGAATCTTGCCGCGCAGATCATTGGCTCTAAGTGCCTGCTGCGCTTCACTAAGCCCCAGCTCCCAGGGAGAACCGGCATAGCGAATCGACGTCAACGGACTGGCGGCTGTGCCACCATCATAGCCGGAGATCGTGATCAGATCGGCGTAGGCCTTGGCCACACCGGCGGCTATCGTTCCCACGCCCGGCTCGGAAACCAGTTTAACCGATACCTGAGCCTTGGGGTTCACCTGCTTCAGGTCAAAAATCAGCTGAGCCAAATCCTCAATCGAATAGATATCATGGTGCGGCGGTGGGGAGATCAAGGTCACACCCGGCACCGAATAACGCAGTCGGGCAATCAACTTATTGACTTTACCACCAGGTAACTGGCCACCTTCACCCGGCTTGGCACCTTGCGCTACTTTGATCTGCAGCACTTCAGCATTTACCAGATAATGAGGTGTTACACCAAAACGACCGGATGCAATCTGTTTGATTTTGGAGACTTTGTCGGTACCAAAACGGGCAGGATCTTCCCCCCCCTCACCGGAGTTGGAACGCCCACCGAGGCGGTTCATCGCTTGCGCCAAAGCTTCGTGAGCTTCTGGAGACAAAGCCCCCAGGGACATGGCCGCACTGTCGAAACGACGCACGATCGATTCGACCGGCTCGACCTCATTAAGCTCAACTGCCGTCAGATCTTCCCGAATCGCCAGCAGGTCCCGCAGGGTTGCCACGGGGCGCTGGTTGACCAGGTCCGCATACTGGCGATAGACGCCATAGTCACCCGTGCTCACCGCTTTCTGGATGGTACTGACTACGTCCGGGTTAAAAGCATGGTACTCACTGTCATGAACGTACTTAAGCAAACCGCCTTGCTGGATTTTCTTACGCTGTATCCAGGCTTCTTTGGCCAGAAGCGTCTGTTCCTTTTGCAGGTCTTCAAAGCGTGCACCTTGCAAACGACTGCTGACACCGCAGAAACAAAGATCCACCACCTCATCGCTTAAGCCAATCGCTTCAAACAGCTGGGAGCCTCGGTAAGAGGCAATGGTGGAGATGCCCATTTTGGACAGGATTTTCAGCAGCCCTTTGTTGATTCCTTTACGGTACGCCTTATGAGCCGCAATCTGGTCACTCAGCAGCTCACCGGTCTGGATCAGATCCCCCAGCACTTCATAGCTGAGGTAGGGATATACTGCCGTAGCACCAAAGCCGATCAACACCGCGAAGTGATGAGAATCACGGGCCGTACCCGTTTCGACGACGATATTGGCATCACAACGCAAACCTTGCCGGATCAGTCGGTGATGCACGGCGCCGGTCGCCATGGCCGCATGTATAGTAAGCTTGCCGGCGGTCAGGTCACGATCACTCAGGTGCACGACCACTTTGCCAGAGCGCACAGCGGCTTCAGCTTCGTCGCAAACACGCTCAATCGCCTGTTTTAGCGGCTCATTCGCATCGTAGTTAAGGCTGATGCAGGCGACTCCAATACCGAGTTCTTCCTCATTGGTGATATTGAGGAACTTGGTAGTCGAGAGGACGGGGGAACCCAGAATAACACGCGCCGCGTGTTCCGGGGTTTCCTCAAAGACATTGCGTTCGGCGCCAATACAGCTTTCCAGCGACATCACGATGGATTCGCGCAGCGGATCTATCGGCGGATTGGTCACCTGGGCGAACATCTGACGGAAATAGTCGTACACCGAACGTACACGTCCCGACAATACGGCCATGGGCGTATCGTCCCCCATAGAACCGACTGCTTCTGCGCCATTTTCCGCCAGGGGCCGCAGCACCTGGTCGCGCTCTTCAAAGGTTACCTGGAACATTTTCATGTGACTGTTCAGGGTGTCCTTATCGAAGTGCTCTACGCGATGCAGCTGCTCGATATACTTGGATTGAATACGTTTGGCTCCGCTCTTCAACCACTGTTTATAGGGTTGCTGGGTTTTGAGCTTGTTATCAATATCGTGGGCTTGCAGCAGCTCGCCGGTCTCGGTATCGATCGCCAAAATTTCACCCGGGCCAACACGCCCTTTGGCAATAACATCTTCTGGCTGGTAATCGAATACTCCGATTTCAGAAGCAACAGTCAGATAACCATTACTGGTGCGAACCCAACGTGATGGTCGTAAACCGTTACGATCGAGGGCGCACAGAGCATAACGACCGTCGGTAATGACCAGACCTGCGGGGCCATCCCAGGGTTCCAAATGCATGGAGTTGTATTCGTAGAACGCCCGTAGCTCGGGGTCCATAGTATCCACATTCTGCCAGGCCGGGGGCACCATCATGCGGATCGCGCGATAGAGTTTGACGCCGCCGGTTACGAGCACTTCCAGCATATTATCCATACTGGAGGAATCTGACCCGGTGCGGTTAACCAGCGGTTTGACCGCATCCAGATTCGGCAACAATTCGGAATGGAACTTGCTGGAGCGGGCTTCAGACCAATTACGGTTACCGGTAATAGTGTTGATCTCACCATTATGCGCCAACATGCGGAAAGGTTGAGCCAGCTTCCAACGAGGCATGGTATTGGTAGAGAAACGCTGATGGAAAACGCAAATTGCCGTTTCAAAGCGAGAGTCACCGAGATCCCTGTAATAACGCGGTAGGTCCACCGGCATCATCAGACCTTTATAAGACACAACGCGGTCGGACATCGAGCAAATATAAAAGTCAGGGTCATCAGCCATCGCCAGGCCGGCTTTACGGCGCGCCATGAACAATTTAACCGCAAAGTGGGCCTCGTCGATCTCATCCGGGCAATTGATAAATACCTGGTCGATCGTCGGCTCCTGTTCAATAGCGATAGGGCCTAAACATTCATTGTCAGTGGGGACGGTCCGCCAGCCTAGCAACTCCAGACCTTCGGCGGCGATTTCCTGACTTATCGCCTGACGACCGATTTCAGCTTTCTCGGCATCGGCACTTAAAAAAATCATGCCGACGGCATAGCGCTCGTTTAACTCTGAGGCATACTGCCCACGGGTAACTTCGCGAAAGAAAGAATCGGGTTTCTGAATCAACAGGCCACAACCGTCGCCGGTTTTACCGTCTGCTGCGATACCACCGCGGTGGGTCATACAGGTCAGCGCTTCGATCGCTGTCTGCAACAGATGATGGCTTTTTTCGCCTTCGGTATGGGCAATCAGCCCAAAACCGCAGTTATCTTTAAACTGCTCAGGATGGTACAGACCTGAACTCATAGGCACACTCCCACCGTATAATCTATTGGATAATCAGTTAGTTAGCCCCTTTATATTGTGTTATTTGTGGGACCGCAGGGAAAAATGGGTCAGCCATTTTACACACCGAGAGCTATTGCCACAAATTCAATCACATTTTTGATCATTGCCCGAAAGATATAACGGCAATATAGGAAGCAACGGGAAGACTTATTGCGGTTTCAAATAAAGAGGCCACATGTGCGGCGCAACGATAGAGATATCAGGGCTTTTTAATCTCAAGCTGGAGGGGGCCCAAGGCCCGGGCCCAGGGTTTTTGGGCCTGCAGTGCAGCTGACATTGATTTAACCGCCGCGAGCGCCGCCTCACGGCTTGGGTAACTGCCATATAGTGCGACATACCATGCCTTCCCTTGATGGCTAGTTTCCACCAGATGCCAGTTTGCCCCCTTCCCCATACGGCCGATAAAAGCCTCAACCGCTTGCCGTTGACGACCACCGAGCATCTGTAAACTATAGGCAGAAGGCGACTGCGCCAACAACCAACGCTGTGATGCACTCAAGGTAGGTAAGGTAACCGGCTTGGATTGAGCCTTGGGAGCAGGCTCTGGTTTTTCTGCCGGATCGGCCTGAGGTTTAGTAGCAGAAGCCTTTGAAACAGATGCCTTGGAAGTGGATTCGGTTTCCAGAGGCTCGACAGACTGCTTTGCTTCGGACGATGGGACCTCTGGCTTCTTGACCTCAGCTTCGACATCAATCAAAGCTGGCTTTACGCTCTCAGCTTCAGCCTTGATTTTGGTCTCGGGCAATCCGGACGTTTCCAAAGCAGCCTTTGATGATGGCTCCACCAAAACACTTTCCACTGGAGGCACCACAGCAACGCTTGAGCTTTTTTGACGCTCAACCACCTGCTGAGCGGCCGCGAGCAAACGCTGACGCGCCTGATCAGAACTTTGAGATGAATCTATCTGGGGCTGGGCGCTTTCAACAACATTGTCAGGAACCACTTCATCATCAAGCGGAACCCTGTTATCAACCGTCTCACTTCCCTGAAACAGCCCCTGCGCCAGATACGACAAAATCAATAGAGTTGCGATACCTACCACAGCCCACATATGAGCCTTCGGCAATCCGAGCCTGCGATTGGATTTTGCGACTATCTTGTCGTAATCCCTTTGCAATAGCTGATCGACGACACCTAAAACACCGCCTGTGCGCCTTAGAATATTTAGTCGAGCCTCCTCGGTAAGCCCACCAAGTTCTGGCCAACGACCGTGAGACTGTTGCAATGCCACGTAGTCTTCGAGAGAGTGTCCATCGAGTGGTTGCAACTCCAGTCTGTGGCATCGATCATGGCGTATATTTTTTTCAAGCGCATCATCGAGGAAAGCATCGGCAAAAGCCACTACCCTTATCCGCACTTGTGAGTTATTTGCCTTCTCAACCAGTTCAAACAAAAAACTCCAACAATCGCCAGAGAGTTCATGTGCATCATCAAAAACCAGCAGCAAAGGGTGGTGAACATACTGCTCCAACAAACCAAGCAACTGCGTAGGCTCAGCAACAGGTGTAAGCTCACCACCGCCCGAGGCCGTAATAATACGCTGAGATATTTTTAACGGAGATAATGCTTTCGAATTCTCTATAGCAGACAGGCCAACAGTTCCCTCGCGACGTGAGAGAAACTCATGATAAAGAGTGCTTTTTCCGGCGCCCTCCGGACCGCAGATCAAAAGAAAGAGCTCGCTAAACTGTATTAGGTGATCAAGCTTTAGCAATAAATCTTCACGGCCGGCCCCTAAAAACAGGGCCGAAGCCGAGGGCTCCGCGCTGAACAAGGCGTCCTCGAGGCGCTGCCTGAAAGCACTGCCATCTACCTTGATATTCGCTCCTTGCGACACCCTCGCCCCCTTAATTTGCTCCTAAATCAGGCCCGGCATTCAATGTTTGCTGCAACAGATCGATTGGGAAATCTGATGATATGACAGCATGCCCCATAGGCTTCAGAAGTACCAGCCGCAACGCACCATCCATTACTTTTTTGTCCACAGCCATCAAGGATATGAAGTCTTCTGCACTCATATCAGTCGGAGGAACAACCGGCAAACCTGCACGCAACAATAGCTTTTTCAAGCCAGCCACATCTGAATTCGCGATCCAACCTAGACGAGCCGATAAGTCAGCCGCCATCAACATCCCTACCGCAACCGCCTCACCATGCAACCACTGCCCATAACCCTGGTGAGTCTCTATCGCATGACCAAATGTATGCCCCAGATTAAGCAATGCTCGCTGACCGGATTCTTTCTCATCAGCCGCAACAATTTCTGCCTTAATTTCACAGGAGCGGTAAATCGCGTATTGCAAAGCCTCGACATCACGCTCAACCAGTTTCTCCATCGAGGCTTTCAGCCAACCATAAAAGGCATCGTCGTACAACAGGCCATATTTGATGACTTCTGCAATACCTGCCGATAGCTCACGGTCCGGAAGCGTGGATAAGCTATCTAAATCAACCAACACCAGCTGAGGCTGATGAAAAGCCCCTATCATATTTTTACCCAGGGGATGATTAACCCCGGTTTTACCACCCACTGAAGAGTCAACCTGAGACAGTAAAGTAGTAGGAATCTGTATAAACTTCACGCCTCGCTGGTAACTGGCTGCAGCAAAACCCGCCATATCGCCAACAACTCCTCCACCAAGAGCAATCAGGGTGGTGGTGCGGTTATGACGGTTTTCCAACAAACTGTCATAAATCAACGAAAGGGTTTCCAGTGTTTTGTATTGCTCTCCATCTGGAAGAACCGACACCGACACTTCATAATCATCCAGACCGGCAACGACCGTATCCATATACAGAGGCGCAACTGTCTCGTTACTCACTATTAACACTTGATTGCCCGAAATATGCTTCGTCAATAGCTCAGAATGTTGTAACAGTTGCTGGCCAATATGTATGGGATAACTTCTAATATCGAGATCAACAGTTAACGTTTGCATTTTTTTCTCAGCTATCTTTTGGGCTGTAAAACACGTAGTTGCTCGGCAATCGCTTGTACAACCATACGCGGATTACTATTTTCTGTGCTTACCGTTATATCAGCCACCTGCTGATAAAGTGGCTCACGAATCGTCATTAAATCGTTGAGGGTTTTTTCTGGATTATCCGTTTGCAGCAGAGGGCGCTTGCGGTCACGAGCCGTTCGAGAGAGCTGTTGCTCAACCGTAGTCTGCAAATAGACAACCGTACCGGAGGTCATCATCAGGCGTCGATTTTCTTCGAGCAATATTGCTCCGCCCCCTGTGGACAGAACCATTGCACCAGCACCCACCAAGTTTTGTAACACCGTTGATTCTCGTTTACGAAAGCCAGCTTCACCTTCAACATCGAAAATCCAGGGAATATCGGCGCCGCTACGCTCTTCTATTTCGTGATCGGAATCCTTAAAAGGAATATCCAGCTCTTTAGAAAGCAAACGCCCGATGGTGCTTTTACCAGCACCCATCGGGCCTACAAGAAAAATCACAGACTGCATTATCGATCCATAACTAGGCGTTATCGCAGAGACAATCCATTATCGATGATTTTTGGTGTAATGAATACCAACAACTCACTCTTGGTTACCGAATCACTGGTACTCCTGAAAAGATAGCCCAGATAAGGCACATCCCCAAGGAAAGGCACCTTGGTCACCTGAGTAGTATTGTTGTTCTGGAAAATACCGCCCAATACGATGGTTGTTCCATCAGCGACCAATACCTGTGTTTCAATCTTCTGTGTACGAATGGCAATTTCACCATTCGCTGGAGAGTTGGAAACGTCAGGCGAGTCATTATTGACCGCAATGTCCATGATAATGTTGCCATCAGGCGTGATTTGCGGAGTGACCTCAAGGGACAATACCGCCTTCTTAAAGGAGGTAGAGGTCGCACCACTGGAACTGGCTTCCTGATACGGAATTTCAGTACCGGACTCAATTCGAGCGGTGGTCTTATCCGCCGTAAACACTTTGGGCTGCGAGATAACCTCACCCTTACCGGAGCTTTCAAGCGCAGAGAGTTCCAGGTTAATCAAAGTACTATTGGTCGCAAAACCAATTGCCAAAGCTGCTGCCGACTGACCATCAGCAAAGCCAGGAGCCCCTAAATCCAGGAAGCTATTATCCGACGGGTTGGGGGAAGCAGAACTAGGCGGTGAGGTTGCTGTTGTGCCAGAACCACCAATAACGGTGTTCTTACCAGTACTGCCTTTGGAACCGACCTTACCACCGGACCATTTAACACCCAGATTCAGACCAAATTGGGTTTCGGCGTTAACAATGCGCGCCTCAATCATTACCTGCTTAACAGGGATATCGATGCGCTTAACAAGATCCCGCAACTCATCGAGTTTACTCTGGGTATCGTTCAACAACAGGCTGTTAGTACGCTGAACCACTTGTACCGAACCACGATCAGAGAGCACGCTGGCATCACCGCTTCCCTCAAGAATAGCTGCCACTTCAGCCGCATCTGCGTAGTTCACTTCCATTAGTTCTGAAACAGTGGGGGCAAGCTCTGATATCTGCTGAGAGTTTTCCAGTTCTTGCTTTTCCCTGGCGGCAATCTCTTCCGCCGGAGCCACCATCAGCACATTGCCAACCTTTCGCTTGTCCAGTCCTTTGGCCTTCAGCACAAGATCAAGAGCCTGATCCCAAGGAACATTCTGCAATCGAAGCGTAATATTGCCACCAACGGTATCACTGGCGACCAGGTTCAGGTCTGTGAAATCAGCAATCAACTGAAGTACCGAACGGACATCTATATCCTGAAAATTAAGCGACAATTTTTCTCCGGTAAAGGAGAAGCGATCTTTTTGTAACTTTTCCAGATCTTCAACGCTCAGAGGCTTAACGCTAATGGTTAGGGACGTATCCGTCTGATAGGCCAGATAGTCATAACTCCCCTTAGGCTCAACAACGATGATCGCCCCATCCTTCTCTGAGCTGGCATCGATAAAATTAACCGGAGTAGCAAAGTCAATAACATCCAAGCGGTTTTGTAAGTTCTTAGGCAGTTCAGTGCCAGGGAAACGGAGCTCAATACGACCCGCCCGTTCATTCATATCCAAGGCAACGTTAGCATTGGAAAGCGTTACAACCACGTTACCTTCGCCCTGTTCCCCGCGCTGAAAATCGATATCTGTTATACGATCGGTTTTGACAGTAACTCGCTCCGAAGGCTCATTTTTCATGTCATTGGCAGCCACAGTGGCTGCAGTTGCAGGAACCACCGCCACCTGTGAGGCCCCTAGGTCCGCACCTATAAGAATATATAACCGATTGCCCACTGTGCGCGTTGTATAGTTGGCCGGAGCATCCAGATTGACCACCAAACGGGTGCGGTCCTTGGCCTCGATGACGGTCACGCTACGGGCATTACCAAACCCGATTTCGTTATATTTACTCGACAGGTCGCTAGTGGCTCCCGGAAGATCAATCGAGATTCGGGCAGGCTGCTCAATGGTGTAGCCTTTCGGTGTCGGCACCTCCCCATCAAATTCAAGGGAAAGCTCTACCTTTTCACCAGGCAAAGAGGCTGCATCAAAACTCTTTATCGCTGAAGCCTGTGAAAGCTGCGACACAAACGCAAAGCTGAGCGCCATCATAGAGAGCGCTACCTTAGAAAATATATTGGACTTCATCTTCAACCACCGGCCATAAGTATTAAATTGTAATTCGTTCATGCCACAGTCCCTCGAGCTTTATCCTTCCCGGAGCTCAATCGTACGTGGGCGTTCTACCCACACATCTTTTCCACTGGGAACAATTTCAACCAATTTGATCTCGTTCTCATCGATAGAAGTGATGCGTCCATGGTTACGCCCCAAATAATCACCGACTTTGACGCGATGCACCCCATCACCTCCCTTTAACAAGGCCCACACCCCACCCTCATTACTCATGCTGCCCACCATCGAAAAGCTGGCAACATCGAATGATTCCAGAAACTGTTTCACCCTTGCAGGATCAGGCCTGACCGTAGACTCAGGTGGCGCTAGAGTATCATCGACAGCGACAGCAACTGGAGGCTGAAATGGGCTACGCATCCCGGCTGCACTATAGGTAAAGGCTTCATAGGCAGTAAACTTGGGCAGCGGCTGTATTTGCCCTTTGGGTCGCGCACGCTGTTCATCCATATAGGCTTGCAAATCGGCAAACTCATTCCCGGATTGACAACCGGTCATAAGCAGGACCAAAAGAGCCAAAACATTCAAGCGAAGTATATATTTCATCTCTGGTTCCTACTCACTTCTTGCGCTTGTTAGATTTCTTTTTACCACCGCCGCTTTTATCGTTATAGCGGTACGTCTTCGCGGTTATAGACATTTGCAAAATTTCATTATTCCCTCTACCAACAGGCTTGATGGTAAAATTATGCAGGGTCACGATACGTGGCAAAGCGGCTACAGCGCTAACAAAACTCCCTAGATCGTGGTAATTGCCTTGCACAGATATCTGAATCGGCAGCTCAATATAAAAACCTTTTGTTTGCTCTTTCTGTAACTGGATCGAGTTAAATGTCAAGCCACTACCCATACCTGCCTGGGTAATGTCTTCAAGAAGCCCTGCCACCTCGGTCTCACTGGGTAACTGTTTTACCAAAGCACCAAATGATCTCTCCATCTCAACCATCTGGTCTCGATAAGCTTGCAGGTTAGCCGCCTGAAAAGCCTTTCTACCGAACTGCTCTTTTAGGGTCTTTTCTTCGGCTTCAACCCTTTCTAGCTGAACCAGCATGTCTTGAACATGAAACGCATAACCAGCATAGAGAAGACCGGATAGCAATATAACGCCAATAATCGCTTTAACAGCCACCGGCCAACTGCCGATATTCTCAACATCAAGATCATTGATATCGAACTCATTGAGCTTTTGCAGGGAGTCAGACAGGCTCATTTCTTACCTCCCTTTTTGCCTGGTTGAGACTGATTCGGGTTCACCTGCGTTACAGTTAGTGAAAAGTCACTTCCTGTGCCAGATCTAGCCTTATTAACAGCCTGTAGGTTTGGGCTAGCGAACCATTCTGATTGATCAAAATCACGCATCAAACTGGAGACCCGATTATTCGATTCAGCAATGCCTTTAACAACCAGGTTATTACCACTAATTGCAAGCGAGGAAAAATACACGCCATCTGGCACCGAACGTGCCACCTCATCAAATACCCTGACAATAACCGGACGAGTCCCCTGCAGCTCCTGAATCACCTTCATTCGCGCCAACAGCTCTTCGCGTTTTTTTCGTAGCGCACTAATTTCCTTGATCTTCTCGTCCAGAACCTTGATCTCTTTCTTAACAAATTCATTGCGGGAATTTTGATGATCTATCATTCCCTCAACTTCGCGTCCGGCAAGAAATACCACGCCTGCGGCAATAATCGCAATTCCAGCCAGCACCGTCAGGAACTGTTTCTTTTGCTCTTCCCGCAGCTCTTCCCGCCACGGCAGCAGGTTAATACGAGCCATCAGTCAAAACTCCTCATCGCCAGTCCACAGGCGATCATCAAAGAGGGCGCATCGCTACTCAACGCCGCCGCATTTACTTTATTAGCTATGGTCATATTGGCAAAGGGGTTTGCAACCAAGGTGTGTATACCAATCTTTTCTTGCACCATCTGCTCCAAACCTGCCAGTGACGCGGTACCACCGGCCAGAATGACATAGTCAACATCGTTATACTGACTGGCCGCAAAGAAAAACTGTAAGGAACGAGACACCTGCTGAACCACCGCATCCTTGAAGGGCCCCAACACTTCTGCTTCGTACTCGTCAGGTAGGCCGGCACCGCCTTGCTTCTTGCTCATACCCGCCTCTTCAAAGGAGATAGCGTAACGACGCTGAATCTCTTCGGTCAGCTGCTTACCGCCAAATAGCTGTTCTCGGGTGTAAATGGTTTTGCCGTCAGCCAACACACTAAGCGTAGTCATAGTCGCGCCAATATCGATAATAGCCACAACCTGCTCATCGTCGGCTTTATCCAACTGAGGCTGAATCAGATCGTAAGTTCGTTCAATCGCATAGGCCTCGACGTCTACCACTTTTGCGCTCAGCCCCCCTAAGGCCAGAGCAGCTTCTCGCATATCGACATTTTCTTTACGGCATGCGGCCAATAGGACCTCAACCATACCTGGGTTTCTTTCCAACTCACCCTGAACTTCAAAGTCGATCGCGACCTCATCAAGGGGATAAGGAATGTATTGATCGGCTTCAACAGAAATCTGACTCTCTAGCTCTTGATCATTAAGAGAGCCATCCATCTCTATCGTTTTGGTGATAACCGCTGAGCCGGCAACTGCCACGGCGGCGTTGCGAGAGGATGAGCGAGATTTCGATACTGCCTTTGAGACAATATCTCCAACCACATCAAGCTCGTTGATGTTTTTCTCTACCACAGCGTTTTCCGGCAAGGGTTCAACGCCATAGGCCTCAACACGATACCGATCTCCGCTGCGACTCAGCTCGAGCAGCTTGACGGAGGTGGAACTGATATCGATCCCCAACACCGTATTGGATTTCTTCTTAAAGAGACTTACCACGACCAATTTCCTATCAGCATCCGATACTTACGGACGATTTGTGTATTTCTACATTAAATAACAGACTCCGCCACAGCGCAAATCTATCAAATGAAAAAAAACTCCTTATAATGGACGCTGAGCATAGGATTCAGCACCCTTTTTTTTCTAACCCCTTAATTTGTCTGGAATTTCATGAAACGCACATTACGTCTTGCCCGTTTTTTGTGCTGGGCGACTTTTCTCACAATCTGTGGCTCTGTGCTCATTTTTGCCAGCGCCTACCTCTATTTGAGCCCCGCCCTACCAACGGTAGAAAGCCTGAAAGATGTGCGTTTGCAAACACCCTTGCGGATTTATACCAGCGACCACAAGCTTATCGCGGAATTCGGTGAAAAACGGCGTACTCCGTTGCAAATTGAGCAAATCCCCCCCGCGATGATAGAGGCTATTCTCTCTGCGGAAGACGACCGGTTTTATGAACATCCGGGTGTCGATGTAAAGGGCTTGTTAAGGGCGGTGGTTCAATTGGTGCAAAGCGGTCAGATTCGCACTGGCGGCAGCACCATCACCATGCAAGTAGCCAAAAACTTCTTCCTTTCCAATAAACGAGTTTTTTCAAGAAAATTCAATGAGATAGTTCTTGCTCTTGAGATCGAGCAAGAACTATCCAAAGAGCAAATCCTCGAGCTTTATCTAAACAAAATCTATCTAGGCAACCGTGCCTACGGTATAGAGGCCGCCGCGCAGGTCTACTATGGTCGTCCGATAGATCAATTATCACTCGCCCAATTGGCAATGATTGCCGGTTTACCCAAGGCACCTTCACGCTACAACCCCATCGTCAACCCGCAACGGGCTGTAGTGAGACGCAACTGGATTCTCGACCGCATGCTGGAACTGGGCTATATCAGCCCGACAGAACACGACCAAGCTCGCATGGAACCCGTGAGTGCCAGCTACCACGGCCTTCAGAATGAAGCGGAAGCACCCTACTTTGCGGAAATGGTCCGTGCGGAACTGCTGCAACAATATGGCAGTAATATTTATACCGATGGTTATAACGTCACCACCACCCTAGATAGCAAACTGCAGCAGGCAGCAAATCGTGCCGCACACCAAGGCCTGATGGAATATGACCGCCGTCACGGCTACAGAGGCCCTGAGGCGCAACTCCCCATCGACGACGAACCGTCCCTGGAACTGGCACTGGAGCGACTCAAGAACACCTCCGCCGTCGGCCAGCTGCAACCCGCCATCGTTCTCAGTACCGAACAGCAACAAGCAGAAATCATGCTTCGCGACGGCATCGCCCTGATCGACTGGGAAGGCATGTCCTGGGCTCGAAAATTCCTAACCATTAACAAACTGGGTGACAAACCCACCCAAGCCACGGACATCATGCAGCCGGGCGACCTTATTCGTGTCGAGCAACACCAAGACGGCAGCTATTGGCTGGCCCAGATCCCTGAGGTGCAGGGAGCCCTGGTATCTTTTCGCCCGGACGATGGCGCCCTGTTAGCCATCGTTGGAGGATTCAATTTCCACTCCAGCAAGTTTAATCGAGCCACCCAGGCAGCACGACAGACAGGGTCGAACTTCAAGCCCTTTATTTACAGTGCCGCACTGGAGAACGGCTTCACCGCCGCCTCCATCATCAACGATGCCCCGGTCGTTTTCGAAGATCAAAGCCTTGAAAACACCTGGCGACCCCAAAATGACAGCGGTCGTTTTTATGGCCCTACTCGACTAAGAACCGCACTGTACAAATCCCGCAACCTGGTTTCTATTCGGTTACTGCAGGGTGTTGGTATCGCCAAGGCTCTGGAATACGTCCAGCGCTTTGGCTTCGACCCAGGAGTTTTACCCAGAGACCTGTCTTTGGCACTAGGCAGCGCAACCATGCCTCCCTACGATCTTGCTG
Organism: Aestuariirhabdus haliotis; assembly: GCF_023509475.1. Classification (NCBI taxonomy): domain Bacteria; kingdom Pseudomonadati; phylum Pseudomonadota; class Gammaproteobacteria; order Oceanospirillales; family Aestuariirhabdaceae; genus Aestuariirhabdus; species Aestuariirhabdus haliotis. The sequence continues at coordinate 55,514 of NZ_JAKSDZ010000004.1, forward strand.
CAGGTTATATTGCCATTGCCAATGGCGGTTACAGCGTTATGCCACACTTCATCACCCGCATAGATCAACTGGATGAAACGCGCTTTGAAAAACAGGTAGTTCGAGTGTGCCGCGATGAATGTGAAGCGTTAAAGGCTGCAAACAGCGAACTCAGCCAACTTATTGAGCAAGAATCACAAACGCTGCTACTCATCCCAGACGCTGAAGATAACGGCCAAATCTCGGAGTCTCAGGCCAGCGAAAGTGAGCCCGCTAAACTTCCCCCCATCGATGCTCCCCGCATCATGGATGAACGCGTTAATTACATCATGACCACCATGTTACGGGACGTGATCCAGTCCGGTACCGGCCGACGTGCACGAGTTCTTGGCCGTAAGGATATTGGCGGCAAGACGGGGACCACTAACGAGCAAAAAGACGCCTGGTTCTCCGGCTTTAGTCCGGATGTTCACACGACGGTCTGGGTTGGTTTTGATCAACCAATTACCCTAGGACGCCGAGAATACGGCGGCACCGCAGCTCTTCCCATCTGGATCAACTACATGGCAACAGCACTGGAAGGCAAGCCAGAGCGCCCCTTGGTTCAGCCAGAAGGCATTATCACGATGCGCATCGATCCCGAGAACGGCAAACCAGCACCCAGCGGTGATCCCAACGCTATTTTTGAGGTCTTCCGTAAAGAGCTGGCGCCAGTCGCCACTCCCAGCTCTTCTCTATCACCAATAGAGCTGGAAGACGAGCAGGATTCGGCTCCCCAGGAACTGTTCTAACCGAGAACAATAAGAGAAAAATAAACGCGCATAAAAAAGCCCCGCTAAGCGGGGCTTTTTGCTATCCAATACAACTCAGATATCGTCGATTGAGTTCAGTGGATAATTGCTTGGGTAAGGTTGACGAGCAACGCCGCTATCAACCGCCGCTTTTGCCACGGCGCCAGAGACAGCACCCAGCAAACGCGAATCCATTGGCTTGGGAATAATGTAATCACGACCAAATTCCAATGAATCTACTCCGTAGGCTTTAAGCACCTCAGCAGGAGCGGCTTCTTTAGCCAGATCCTTGATCGCATGCGCTGCTGCCACCTTCATCTCTTCATTAATTTTGGTCGCGCGCACATCGAGCGCACCACGGAAGATAAAGGGGAAACCCAACACGTTATTGACCTGGTTCGGATAATCAGAACGGCCAGTAGCCATAATCACATCGCTACGGGTTTCAACGGCCAATTCCGGCTTGATTTCAGGATCCGGGTTGGAGCAGGCAAACACGATAGGATCACTCGCCATCTTCGCCAGCTGCTCTGGAGACAGCAGGTTTGGCCCCGACAGCCCCAGAAAGACATCGGCGCCGTCCATTGCGTCATCCAGAGTGCGCTTGTCGGTGTCGATGGCAAATTCAGCTTTATGCTCATTCAGGTCATCACGACCACTGTGGATCACACCCTTACGATCCAGCATAAAAATATTGTTCGCTTGCATACCGCAGCTGATCAGCAGCTTGGTGCACGCGATCGCTGCAGCACCAGCTCCCAACACGACCATTTTGGCGCTGTCGATGCTTTTGCCGGCAATTTCAAGGGCATTCAACATACCAGCCGCAGTAACAATAGCGGTACCGTGCTGGTCGTCATGGAAAATAGGAATATCGCATTGTTCGATCAGAACACGCTCGACTTCGAAGCATTCTGGCGCTTTGATGTCTTCAAGATTAATACCACCAAAGGTGTTAGCAATCAGCTTAACGGTATCAATCAATTCCTGAGGATCCTGGGTATCCACTTCGATGTCGATGGAGTCCACACCAGCAAACTTCTTAAACAGAAGAGACTTGCCTTCCATTACCGGCTTACTGGCCAAAGAGCCCAGATTACCTAGACCCAAAATGGCGCTACCATTACTGATCACCGCTACCAGATTACCCTTGGCAGTGTACTTGTAAGCATTCTCAGGATCCTGGGCAATTTCACGGACAGGCTCCGCAACACCCGGACTGTAGGCAAGAGAGAGATCGCGGGAGGTTTCCGCGCGGGTGGTCAGTTCTACGCTGATCTTGCCCGGTTTGGGGTTGGCATGATAATCAAGTGCCGCTTGTTTCATATCCTCAGACATGGCATGTGTCCCGATCTAATGAATTATGGGGAGCCAAAGGATATAGAAAACCGCTATTCCTAACAAGCAACCCCCGTGCATAGCGGATATCAGCGAAATCAATATACCAACTTAACCCATTCACCCGGGCTCGGCTGACCCGTTGGGTACTGGTCATTAATCAGCCGTAACTGTTGTTCGGCATACTGGGAGATCGGGCTGCGCTTGGCCAACCTCGCATAGTTATCGCCCTTGCGGACCTTAACACGGCGCAAGTGCAAACCATCCGCTTTGTCATAGTCCGACTTGGGTAGCTTGCGAAAACTCGCAATGGTCGACTGCATCAGCTGATCAAAACCATCGAACTCACGCTCTTTCTTGGCGGAGCCAATCAACTCAAAAACCTTACCCTGATAATAGATAACCGCTACCCGGTGTAGCGCCTTGCCTCTAGGATCCACAATGGCGCTGTATCCGCTGTAGCCTTTGGCCTTGATCTCCTGACCTTGCCTCATGGTGCTATTACCTACCATTTCACGCAAATACTGAACGGGGGTGTAGCCGTTTTTTATCTCGCCCAGCTGAATCAATAAAAACGCTTTCTCCTCCGGAGCGATTGCTACTAACTGATCAGGCTGATTTTGCAACTTCCAACCCTCGGGGAAGGTCACTTTCAGATCCATGGATTTGTGCAGAAAATGTCGACCATCCACAATGCCCTGGGCCGCACTGTTACCAAACGCCATACCATCGATCATTTTTAAATAATCTTCACGCCCCACTCGCCCATCGCTGCGAGGCGGAACACGCCCGACCACTTCCTGCAAACGCTGGTCATTTGATGGATGAGTGGAAAACAGACCGTGGTAACTGGCCACCTTTTGGCCGCTCTCTTTGGCCTGAAGCTGGGCAAAGGTTTCCTGATTTTTAAGCACTTCGACCACTTCGATCATCGCCTGGGGATTATAACCGGAGTTCGCCAGATATTCGGCCCCAAAGCCATCGGCTTCCAACTCATGGTCTCGCCCATAGCCTCGCACCAGCGCCGTACCGGCAATATTACTGAGATTTCCCGCCGAACCACCAGCATAAGCCGCGACAATCTGGCTCAGCACATTAGAGGTCATTGCCATACTGTGCTGTCGTACACTGTGCCTGGCGGTAACGTGACCGACTTCATGGGCCAGCACCGCCGCTAACTCGGCTTCGGAGTTAAGGTAGGCCATCAGGCCACGATGCACGTAGATAAAGCCTCCCGGTAAAGCAAAGGCGTTGATATCCGGCGTATCGATGACCGTGAACTGGTAACTCAGCGCACTTCGGTGGCTATTGCGAGCGACTCTTTGTCCGATTTCTTGCACATATTGCTGCAACTTCTGATCTTCGTAGATGGGGTACTGATTGCGAATTTTCTGGTTATATTTTCGCCCCATACTGATTTCATCGTCTTCGGTCATCAAGACAAAATCGTGATCGCCGGTCGCCGGATTAACCGCACAGCCGCCTAGCCATAGCATGGAAACAATTACCGCCAAACAACGAAGCAACAATACAACGGGCATGTAATTCTTAGTTCGTGTCCCAACCACCAAAAGCTCCTAACCAGATCGCTAGTCCAGAAATTCGATCATCGCCGGATGGCGCAAAGGTAACATCCAGCGCCGATGCCCCTTTTTCAGTTTACCCCCTCGGGATTGACGGTCAATAACCCAACCTCGCACTTCCACAGACTGACCCAGATTGCCTTCCCCGGGGAGCATTGGATAACGTCGGCGATCAGCCTTGGACACTCTCAAGACCAAACCCCGATCAACCTCCAACCACCAGTATTTTTGACTGCTGTCGATACCGGTAATTTCCCCTTGCAGAACAAAGAACCCCGATCGCTCCAAGGCTTTCGGCGATAGAGGCCATTGCCCCCAGATACCCAACGCCTCCTGCTTCGCATCACGTTCGGCTTCGGCCAGACATTGCCAACCAGAAACATTGGGTGGCACCACGACCAAAGCTCCCAAGCCTTGTCGAATCAACAATTCAGACAGACTATGCCTATCGGGACCAAGATAAACGCGAGCCAACAAACGACCATAACGATCTTTTTCCTGCTCAGCGGTTTCAATATACAAAGAAGAGTTACGGTCGAGCTGACGCGCTACAAACTGCTTGGCTGCCACCGCTTCGTGCTCATCGGCCAGGCCATCGCGACCCAGCTCCGGCGTATTCACCCCCAACAGGCGTAACCGTCGCCCGTCCGCTAATAACAGGGTGTCACCGTCAAAAACCGTACGCCACTTCACCGACTCCAGCTCACCCCGAGGCTCACAGGTCAGCGCAAGTGCTAAATCACAGACAATAAAAAAGGCGCTTGCAATAAGCGCCTTTTTCCAACCTCCCATCTTCAGGGAGCCACTCTTACTTGCGAGTGCTACGAGCACCGAAACGCTGCTTAAAGCGCTCAATACGGCCGCCGCTGTCGAGTACCTTCTGCTTACCGGTGTAGAAAGGGTGGCAAGCGGAGCAAACGTCCAGGTGGATCGGTGCACACAGGGTAGAGCGGGTTTTGATAACATTACCGCAGCTGCAGGTTGCTTCGATCTCTTCGTAAGCAGGATGAATTTCGGGTTGCATGATCTATTCCTCTATAAGTAGCTGGATGCCGCCACCAAGCCCGTTGCCTGGCACCGCACCCTATGTTTTGCCCACAAAGATAGCTGGACAAAAATAAGACGGCGAATCCTACCAGATTTTGATCAGGAAGCAAGCGCAGTCAGTACCAGCGACAAGCCTTCCCACATTCGCCGGGAGTGATACCATAGAACCACTGGCCACCATCCCTTTTCACCTCCAGACGACGAATACGCCTCAATGCCAAATACTGATCGATCAGGAAGGATCCTTCGGGTCGCGCTGCCCTCCCCCTTGCGCCGACTGTTCGATTACCTGGCTCCCGATGATTGGCCGCAAAACGCACTGGCCGAAGGGGTTCGAATCGCCGTACCTTTTGGCAATCGCACCCTGATTGGTGTGCTCATCGAGCAGCCGGAGCAGAGCGAACTGACGCCTGAACAACTCAAAACAGCGCTCGAGCTGATCGACCACAATCCCATACTGCCCGACTCTCTGCTCAAGCTGTGCCGCTGGTGCGCCGATTATTATCACCACAGCCTGGGCGATACACTCAGCAACGCCCTACCGGCACTGTTGCGGCAGGGTCACGCCACCAGCCTTGCTGAACCCCACTGGCGCTGCTCAAAAGCACTCGATGACCAGATCAGGCTCGCCCTGCGACGTGCTCCCAAGCAACTGCAAGCCTTTGAAAGGCTCTGCGAACACCCCAAAGGCGTCAGTCGCCCCCTGCTATCCAGCCTGGGAATCAGCAGCGCCACACTAAGGGCGCTGGAGCAAAAACAACTCGTGGTTTGTGAGCATCTCGACGAACCCATGCCCGGTAAAGGCTCTTTACTCCATGAAGCGCCCTATCCGCTTAATGAAGATCAGCGCCGCGCTGTCGAGCGGGTCGATTGCGATCTCGATAGATTTCATTGCCACTTGCTGCAAGGGGTCACCGGTAGCGGTAAAACGGAAGTGTATCTACACCTGATTGAACAGGTACTTCGACAAGACAAACAGGCCCTGGTACTGGTCCCCGAGATCGGCCTGACACCACAGACCCTGCAGCGCTTTCGGCAACGCTTCAACCGCCCCGTCGTCGCCATGCATTCCGGTCTCAACGATCGCGAACGCCTGAAAGCCTGGCTGGATGCCAGCAACGGACGGGCGGGTATCCTGATCGGTACCCGCAGCAGTCTATTCACGCCGTTACTTAATCCGGGCATCATCATCGTCGATGAAGAGCACGATGGCTCTTACAAGCAACAGGATGGTTTGCGTTATAACGCCCGCGATATGGCCATTTATCGCGCCAAGCTGGAACAGATACCCATCGTACTGGGGTCGGCAACACCGAGCCTGGAATCGCTGCACAATGCACTACAACAGCGCTACAGCCAACTTCTGCTGCCCAATCGCGCCGCCGCCACCTTACCGGATTTCCAACTTCTGGACCTTCGCAACCAGCCCCTGATAGCAGGCATGACCAGCGTCCTGCAACAACAGGTTGAGCAACATCTCCAGCAGGGCAATCAGGTATTGCTGTTCCTCAATCGCCGGGGCTACGCGCCCACCTTACTGTGCCACCAGTGCGGCTGGGTGGCCGATTGCCGACTTTGCGATTCGCGCATGACACTGCACCGCACCCCCCCTCACTTACATTGTCATCACTGCGACAGCCAGGCTCAGGTACCTTTCCAATGCCCGAAGTGCAACAGCCACGAGCTGAATCCAGTCGGGCGAGGCACAGAACGCAGTGAAGAGGAGCTGCAACTGCGCTTCCCCAGGGCCAGCATACTGCGCATTGATCGCGACAGTACTCGCCGCAAAGACGCCATGCACCAGTTATTGCAGCAGATCCATCGCGGCGAACCTGGTATTTTGCTGGGCACCCAGATGCTGGCTAAGGGTCATCATTTCCCGGCGGTCACTCTGGTGGCCATTCTCGATGTGGATAGCGGACTGTTCAGCACCGACTTTCGTGGTCTGGAGCGCATGGGGCAACTACTCTTGCAAGTTGCCGGACGGGCGGGACGAGCCGACAAGCAGGGGAGCGTCGCCATCCAGACCCACAACCCGGAACACCCGGCATTATTGCAGCTGATCCACCAGGGTTACGAAACCTTCGCCCGAAGCCTGCTTCGGGAACGCAGCCTGCTGAGGCTTCCTCCCTACACGTACCTGGCCTTGTTACGCAGCGAAGCCGCACAGATGCAGCCGGCACAGCAATTCCTGGCCGATATCCGCCAGCAAGCCAGCTCACCTGGAACGACCGAGGTCAGTTTATTGGGGCCCATCGCCGCCCCCATGGAGCGCAGGCAAGGCCGTTATCGCAGCCAGCTGCTGCTGCAAAGCTCTTCGCGACGTGCCTTGCATCGATTGCTACAACAACTGCTGCCTGCCATGGAAACTCACCCATTGAGCCGCAAAATCCGCTGGTCTATCGATGTCGATCCCCAGGAGATGCTCTAGTGAACAAAAGCCAAGGATGGCTTTTTTCGGGTCTGCTGATGGCCCTGCTGGTACTGGTTTATTGCCTCTTTATGGGCGGTTTGGTCAGTGATTTTTACCTGGACGACCTGTCCAACCTTACCGTCTTACAACATGTATCAGCTCCTGGCGGGTTTTGGTATGCCACGCTCCAGAACGCCTCCAGTGCTCTGGGCCGTCCCCTGGCCATGCTCAGCTTCGCCCTTCAGGCAGAACACTGGCCGGAAAATCCTGCTGCGTTCAAACAGATTAACCTGCTTATTCACCTGGCCAACAGCGCACTGGTCGCCCTTCTCAGCCTACATTTGTTTCGCCTCAAGGGCCTGAAACACGCTCACTGGCTGGCGCTAGCCGTAGCACTCTACTGGTCAATAGCTCCCTTACACCTCAGCAGCGTTCTCTATACCATCCAGCGCATGACGTTGCTGGCAACCTGCTTCTCCCTACTCGGAGTGCTCGCCTACTTTCGAGCACGGCGACAATTTGCCCAGTGCCGCTGGCGACGCGGCTACCTTGAACTAAGCCTGAGCTACGGTGCTTGCCTGTTACTCGGCGTACTGGCCAAGGAAAATGCCGTTTTATTGCCGCTATTAATACTGCTGATCGATAACACCCTGTACCATAACGACAAGCGCCCCCCTTACTGGAACGCCTATAAACGTCTGGCGTTCTGGTTGCCCCTGATCTTACTGGCAATCTATTTATTGTTTTTTTCCGCATCGATTAACTACGACTACCGCCCCTTTAGTCTGACCGAACGACTGCTGACACAGAGCCGTGTCCTGTTTCATTATCTGGCGCAATTCTTTTGGCCCATCGGCCCTGAGCTGAGTATCTATCATGACGATTTTGTCATCTCCAAAAGCTGGCTTATCCCGCTTAATACGCTGCCATCGGTATTAGGCTGGCTCACGCTTATCGGATTGGCCTGGGCTAATGTCAGACGCTGGCCAGCCTTCAGCTTTGTTGTGGGCTGGTACCTGCTCGCCCAACTGCTTGAATCCAGCATCATTCCTCTGGAGATCTATTTCGAACACCGCAGCTATTTGCCCCTGGTGGCCATTGCCTGGGGATCAGTTCTACTGATCAATCGACTGCTGCAAAAACACTTGAGATATCGCTGGCTTATCGCCATCACCTGCACGCTCTACCTGCTAGCCATTACCGCAGTGACATTGCAACAAGCCAGGCTTTGGAGTCAGCCTTTATCGATGGCGGCCGAAAAACTGGAACGGCATCCCGAATCAGAACGGGCTCGCCTGAGCGCCGCGCAACAATTGCTCAACCGGGGGGAGCACCAGGCCGCTGCCAAGCTGTTGATGCAAGAACAAGCGTTTCAACAATTGCCTGCAATACGACAAGGGCGATTGTTGTTACTCGGTTGCAGTGAGACGCTTGCTTTGCCAACACCAGAATACTGGCGCCAGGTCGATTATTCGCGCGATATCATCGACAGCTTGCAACGTCTGGTCAGCGTGATCAATAGCACCGAATGCCGTCACTGGAATCTGGAAGAAGCTACGGCGTTAGTGGAAAACCTGCAACAAAACCCGGCTTACACTGGCCAGGCCCGATTGCATTTATTAACAGCGCAGCTGGCACTGCATCAGGGCAATACAGTTCGAGCAAAAGATGAAGCCCAAGCGGCCACCGAGCGAGGAAGTATCGATGCCTTTTGGTTACTAATCGATATCGCACTGGCCGAGCGAGACGGCCATGGTGCGGCAATTCACCTGGAACAGGTCGAGCAGCGACTTGAAGGTCTCGGGTGGCGCGGGTGGCGTTACCAGAGGCTATTCGACCATTACCAATCAAGGGTTGATACAGCACTGGACGACTGATCATCCAGCACAGCATCAAGGCCAATTACATCTGCTCGACGGTATCGATACCCAGCAGACCCAGGCCCAGTTCCAACTCACGAGCCACCAGAGCACAGAGCTTGAGACGGCTCTGACGAACCTCTGCCTCGACCCCGTCCTTATTCACAGGACAGGCTTCGTAGAACGACATAAAGGCACCCGCCAGCTCATACAGATAGGTACACAGCAGATGCGGGCAACCTTCTCGGGCCACGTTATCAACCACCTCATTGAACTGCACCAGCTTGGTCGCCAAGGCTCGCTCGGCTGGCTCGCTGATCAGCAACGCGCCCTGCACCTGAGTCATCTCAGCTCCCGCCTTACGGAAGATTGAGCGAATACGGGTAACCGCGTACTGCAGGTAAGGTGCCGTATTACCCTCGAAGGAAAGCATGTTGTCCCAGTCAAAGACGTAATCGGTGGTACGGTTCTTGGACAGATCCGCGTATTTCACAGCCCCGATGGCAACCGCATTGGCCACTTCGGCGCGCTGTTCTTCGGTCATATCCGGATTCTTCTCGGCAATCAGCGCCGCTGCCCGAGTCAAGGCTTCATCCAGCAAGTCGGAGAGTTTCACGGTACCGCCACTGCGGGTTTTGAATGGCTTGCCATCCTTGCCCAGCATGACACCAAAGGCGTGGTGCTCCAGCGGAACCGATTCGGGCACATAACCTGCCTTGCGCACAATGGTCCAGGCGTGCTGCAAATGCTGGGCCTGACGAGCATCGATGTAATAGAGCACCCGATCCGCACCCAGGGTTTCATAACGGTATTTGGCGCAAGCAATATCGGTCGTGGTGTAAAGGAAGCCTCCATCACGTTTTTGGATGATAACCCCCATGGCGTCACCCTCCTTGCCTTTGAATTCGTCAAGGAACACAACCATGGCGCCATCGTCTTCGACCGCCAGTTTTTTCTCTTTCAGGTCAGCCACGATACCTGGCAGCATGTCGTTGTACATGCTCTCGCCCATGGTATCTTCCTGACTGATGTTCACATTCAGGCGATGGTAGGTGCGCTGGTTTTGCTCCATGGTGACATCCACCAATTTGCGCCACATGCCCAGACACCACTCGTCACCACCCTGCAACTTCACTACATAGTTACGCGCCCTGGCGGCAAAGTCGGGATTATTATCATAGTGAGTCTTGGACTCACGATAGAACTGCTCAAGGTCACCCAGCTCAGACTCCATAACCTCGGGATTCTCTTTCTGCAACTCTTCAAGGTGAGCAATCAGCATTCCGAACTGGGTGCCCCAGTCACCTATGTGGTTGGCCCGAATCACCTTGTGACCGAGAAACTCAAGCGTACGTGAGACAGCATCACCAATAACCGTGGAGCGCAGATGACCGACATGCATCTCCTTGGCCACATTGGGTGCCGACAAATCAACCACCACCGTTTGCGGTTGGCTCGCCGGAGTCACGCCCGCCCGATCGGTTGTGTATGCCTCTTCCAATTGCTTGGCGACCCATTCCGGGCGCAGGAAGATATTGATAAAACCGGGCCCGGCCACTTCCAGCTTGTCCACCACATCTGCCAACTCGACTTCCAGGCTCGTCAACACTTTCGTGGCAAGCTCTCGAGGATTGATGCCCTGACGCTTGGCCACTGGCATCACACCATTGGCCTGGTAATCTCCAAAATTTGCCCGTGCACTGGGCCGGACCATACCGGCACTCCCTTCTGGCGCACCGGCAGCCAATAGTGCGGCAGCAACCTTGGCATCAAGAAACTGGCGAATATTCATGTTATGTCCTTAAAGGTTAAGCAAATGATCAGGTACAAAAAAACCCGACCAGGAGTACTGATCGGGTTTTATACATACAGCGCCGACCGGCCTGGTGAAATCAGGGTAAGCGAAGACGTCGTCGTTCCATTGTCACCACGCAGACAGGACTCAGCTGGTTCTCGACACCAGAGTCGAGAAGCTGGTCGGCCATAACGGGGATGAGTAAGGATTTCATAAGGGCGGATACTAACCAAAAGACCGCACCATAACAATAGTATAAACCCCTACCCGTCAGCCGCTTGCGCTTGTGTTGGCCAGCTAACAATGGCGATAATGATGCCCCATATTCGCCTATCGAACGGACCCCTTACTGTTATTTATGAGCCGACAAAGTAAAACCCACAGCGGAGCCAGCCGCAAACCCGCCGCCAAACGCGCTCGCCCCAGTTCCAATGTTCCCGCCTGGGTGTGGATGTTTACCGGTATCGTAACGGGACTGTTTATTGCGTTTCTTATGAAGCTGGCGCCCAACGCCGTTGATGTCAGGGAGCTGACTGACACACCACAGGCTGAGTCCAGCGACGATGACGAACCCAGGGCGGTTTTTGATTTCTATACGCTGCTCCCCGAAAGCGAAGTGCTGGTGCCAGATTCCCCAGCGCCCTCAACCAATACCACCCGACCGACACAACCAAGCAAACCGGAAAAGCCCGGGGTATATCTGTTACAGGCCGGGTCGTTCCGCAATTCCGGTGATGCCGATCGCCTGCGCGCCCAGTTGACTCTGGAAGGGCTGGATGTAAAAACCCAAAAGGTCACTATTCGCGGCAACGAAACCTGGTACCGGGTACAGGTAGGCCCCTTTAACGACACCTCAAGCCTCAACCAGGCGCGCAACACGCTCGCAGCCCTGAACATCAACCCCTTGCCCCTCAAACTCAAATGACCATGGTCAGGCCATTATTGATCACCACTTGAAGTTTTTCGGCTACCCCCCATATTGAAGGGACACCCGCGACAGCAACCATAAACCAAGGCTGTCATCCTTGCGGCTCAATGAGCCCTGATAGCACGAGGAATCCATTTTGGAACAGTATCGAGGCACCACGATTCTATCGGTCCGCCGAAACGGCAAAGTCGTTATTGGCGGCGATGGTCAGGTATCCCTGGGCAATACCGTTATGAAAGGCAACGCCCGAAAGGTGCGCCGCCTGTACAACAACAAAGTCATCGCCGGTTTTGCCGGTGGTACCGCCGACGCCTTTACGCTGTTCGAGCGTTTCGAAGCCCAACTGGAGAAACACCAGGGGCAGTTGGTCCGTGCGGCCGTTGAGTTGGCCAAAGAGTGGCGAACCGACCGCGCCCTGCGCCGTCTCGAAGCCTTGCTGGCGGTTGCCGATGCCAAAGCGTCTCTTATCATTACCGGTAACGGCGATGTGATTGAGCCCGAAGAGAGTCTGATCGCGATTGGCTCTGGAGGGCCCTTCGCCCAGTCTGCCGCCCGAGCCTTGCTCCATAACACCGAGATGGAAGCCCGCGACATTGTCGAAAAAGGCCTGGAGATTGCTGCCGACATCTGCATCTACACCAATCACAACCGTACCATCGAAGTGCTCGATTGCGACTAACCTCTACCGGAACCCAACTATGTCCAATATGACTCCCCGCGAAATTGTCCACGAGCTCGACAAACACATCATCGGACAATCTGATGCCAAGCGCTCAGTCGCGATCGCCTTGCGGAATCGCTGGCGCCGAATGCAGCTGAGCAGCGATCAGCGTGCCGAAATCTCGCCCAAGAATATTCTGATGATTGGCCCTACCGGGGTGGGCAAAACCGAAATCGCCCGACGCCTGGCCAAACTGGCCAAGGCGCCCTTTATCAAGGTCGAAGCCACCAAGTTTACCGAGGTCGGTTATGTGGGCCGGGACGTGGAATCGATCATCCGCGATCTGGTCGACGCCGCCATCAAGATGATGCGCGAAGAGGAGATGCATAAGGTTCAGCATCGCGCCCTGGACGCCGCCGAAGAGCGCATCCTGGATGCCCTGCTACCTCCTGCCCGCAACTTTGAAGAAAGCGCCAAACCGGCGGATTCCTCCACCCGTCAACTGTTCCGCAAAAAACTGCGTGAGGGTGACCTTGACGATAAAGAGATAGAACTGGAGCTCAAGGAAGGCCCTGCCGGCGTTGAGATCATGGCTCCTCCCGGTATGGAGGAGATGACCAGTCAACTGCAGAACATGTTCTCCAACCTCAACCAGTCTCGCAGTAAAACCCGCAAACTGAAGGTGAAAGAAGCCTTGAAGCAGGTGCAGGTCGAAGAGGCTTCCAAACTGGTCAACGAAGAAGAACTCAAGGCCAAAGCCATTGAGGCCGTCGAGCAAAACGGCATCGTCTTTATCGACGAGATCGACAAGGTGGCCAAACGCTCCACCGGCGCCAGTGCCGATGTATCCCGTGAAGGGGTCCAGCGTGATCTGCTGCCACTCATTGAAGGCTGTACCGTTAGCACCAAGTTTGGCATGCTCAAAACCGACCACATCCTGTTTATCGCTTCCGGTGCATTCCACCTGGCCAAACCTTCCGACCTGATCCCCGAGCTCCAGGGTCGACTCCCCATTCGAGTTGAGCTAAACGCGCTTTCCACCGGCGATTTCGAACGCATCCTGACCGAGCCGGACTTCTCCCTGACCGAGCAATACCAGGCACTGATGGAGACCGAGGGGCTACCGCTCAGCTTTACCGAAAGTGGCATCAACCGCATCGCCGAAGTCGCCTGGCAGGTCAACGAAAGTACCGAAAATATTGGTGCGCGCCGCCTGCACACCGTCATGGAGCGTCTGTTGGAAGAGATCTCTTTTACCGCCGCAGACCTTGGCAGTACGGGTGAGCCGGTCAGCATCGATGCCGATTATGTGGATCAATCATTGGGCGAACTGGCCCAGGATGAGGATCTTAGCCGCTACATTCTCTAGCGAGTTAGCGTTACTATGCAGGGGGAGTCTGACTCCTCCTGCAGTCTCAATCGGCTAAGACGAGAGCACCTATGACCAACCCTGCCAACATTCCCGTCGATATCAAATTGCACCGTAAGTCTCGCATACTGGAACTGTCTTACGCCGACGGTGAGCACTATGAGCTCAGCTGCGAATTTTTGCGTGTGCACTCACCCTCCGCCGAGGTCCGAGGCCATGGCGAAGGCCAGGAAACCCTGCAAACCGGTAAGATAAAGGTCAACCTGAAGGAGCTGGTTCCCGTCGGCAATTACGCCCTCAAACTGGTGTTCGATGACGGCCACGATTCAGGTTTATACGACTGGAATTACCTTCGTAAACTGGGACAAAACCAGCAACAATACTGGCAACAGTACCTTGAGCGTCTGGAGCAGGCCGGAGCCACTCGTGATCCGGACTTGAGCGTGGTCAAAATAATGGGCTAAGGCTCCCTTCCACAGAAGACATCACCTCAGGACAACGCTAGAATAGCGGGTTCTTCTACCCTCAAGGTATGGAACCACAGCATGTCTGACAGCACGACCACTACTACCGACTTTGGCTACGAAACCGTGCCGACCCATGAAAAAGAACAACGGGTCGCCGAAGTATTTCATTCCGTAGCGCAGAAGTACGACATCATGAACGATTTCCTCTCCGGTGGTGTTCACCGTTTGTGGAAGCGCTTCACGATCGAGGTCAGTGGTGTCAGAGCGGGTAACAAGGTACTCGATATCGCCGGCGGTACCGGTGACCTGACCCTTAAATTTTCCAAACTGGTGGGCGAAAAAGGCCAGGTGGTTCTGGCTGACATCAACGAATCCATGCTCCGGGTCGGCCGCGACAGACTGATGGACCGAGGCGTCGCCGGCAATGTGGAGTACGTTCAGGCCAACGCCGAATGTCTGCCATTTCCCGATAACAGTTTCGATGTTGTCACCATCGCTTTTGGCCTGCGTAATGTCACCGATAAAGACGCTGCCCTGCGCTCCATGCTCCGAGTGCTCAAACCTGGTGGTCGTTTACTGGTGCTGGAGTTTTCCAAAACCACGCATCCACTGCTTAGCAAGATTTACGATACTTACTCATTTAGCCTGCTTCCCATTATCGGCAAGGTGGTGGTCGACGACGCCGACAGCTATCGCTATCTGGCCGAGTCCATCCGCATGCACCCCGACCAGGAGACCCTGGAAACGATGATGGGGGAGGCCGGTTTTGTTCGTACCAGCTACCACAATATGACCGGCGGTATCGTCGCTCTGCATCGCGGCATTAAGCCTTAGTAGGCGCTGGCATGATCGACCCAACGATCACTATGGCCGTGCTCGCCGGTATCGAGAACGTCCTGAACAGGCTGCTCCAGCGGGATCCACCGACCCTCGCGCGGTTAGCCCGGATGCAGGAACGATCGCTGTGTATTCGAATTACCGACCTCGGGTTCGAGTGTTTTGTTCGCCCACAGGCGGATGCTGTCCGGCTACTGGGCTACGATGAACAGGCCGCCGACGCGACCCTCAACGCCAGTAGCACCGCCTTGCTGAGTCTCCTGGTCAGCGACGATATAGCCCACGAGTTACATCGTAACGAATTCCGGATCGAAGGCGACGCGTCGCTGATCATAGAGCTACAGCAGATTGCCCGTCATTATGAACTCGATTTCGAGGGTCTGATGGCCAATGTTGTCGGAGACGTCGCTGCCCACAGCGTATCGCGCCAGCTGGAACAAGGCGCACGCTGGCTATCGTCCAGCAACGCCAGCTTACAAAACGCCGTTTCTGAATATTTGCAGGAAGAGCTGAATATGCTGCCCTCAGCCAACGAAGTTGAGTGTTTTATGGATGATTTGCAACAGACTCGGCTCGATCTTGACCGGCTTGAAGCCCGCATTGCCCAATTGCAACGGCGCTTCGCTTCCACCGACCATTCACAGGACTAAACGTGCAACAACTGCGACGCCTTTTTCGCATTCTCTGGGTTATCGGCCGTTACCGTCTCGATGACTTGCTGCAAGGCCTGGAGCTCCCCTGGTATCTGCGCCTGTTGCGTGCCCTTTCCCCCTGGCGGTTCAGCAATAGCCAGCGAAGTCGAGGTGAACGTTTACGCCTGGCATTGGAAGAGCTGGGACCCATCTTTGTAAAATTTGGCCAGCTGCTATCAACGCGCCGGGACCTCCTGCCCGATGATATCGCCGACGAACTGGTCAAGCTGCAAGACCAGGTGCCTCCCTTTTGCACCGCCGAAGCACAGCGCATTATCGAGCAGGAACTGGGGCAACCCGTCGACCAGCTGTTCGCCCGTTTTGACACCAAAGAGCTGGCCTCTGCATCGGTAGCCCAGGTGCACAGCGCGCAACTGCACAGCGGTGAAGAGGTCGTCGTCAAGGTGGTTCGACCCAACATCGAGCAGGTGATCCGCAAAGATATCAAGCTGCTCTACCTGATGGCGCAACTGATCAGCCGCCTGTCGGACGATGGCCGTCGGTTACGCCCGGTAGAAGTAGTGTCGGATTACGAACACACCATTATGGATGAGCTCGATATGCAGCTGGAGGCCGCCAATGCGTCGGCTTTACGGCGCAATTTCGAAAGCTCAAAACAGCTCTATGTTCCCGAAGTCCATTGGTCCTACTGCGCCCAGCGTGTGCTGACACTGGAACGCATTTACGGTGTTCCGATCGGCGACGTCGAACGCTTGAAAGAGCTGGGCATCGACATGAAAACCCTCGCCGAGTACGGCGTTGAAATTTTCTTCACCCAGGTGTTCCGCGATGCTTTTTTCCATGCCGACATGCACCCGGGCAATATCTTTGTTGATATCGCCGACCCAAAAAACCCGCGCTACATTGCCCTCGATTTCGGTATCGTGGGCTCACTCAATCCGGACGACCAGAGCTATCTGGCCCGTAACCTGCTGGCCTTTTTCAAGCAGGACTATCGTCGCGTCGCACAACTGCATATCGACTCGGGCTGGGTACCCGCCGAGACTCGGGTCAACGAACTGGAAGCTGCTATCCGTGGCGTCTGTGAACCTATTTTCGCCAAGCCCCTGTCTGAAATTTCCTTTGGCCAATTGCTGCTCAAACTGTTCCAGACGGCTCGCCGCTTTGACATGGAAGTTCAGCCACAACTGGTCCTGCTGGAAAAAACCCTGCTGAACATCGAAGGGCTGGGTCGCCAGCTGTACCCCGAACTCGATCTGTGGCAAACCGCTTACCCCTATCTCGAGCGATGGATGAAGCAGCGCATAGGCCCTCGGGGACTGCTGCGCGCCTTGCGCGAACAGGCTCCGGAATGGGCAGAACAAGCCCCCCACGTGCCACAACTGATCTTTAATTTATTGCAGGAGCAGAACAGAGCCATCCAGCATCCTCCGGCTCAACCGGTCCAAAAGCCGCGCTGGCCAGGTAAAGCTCTGGGAGCCGGGGCAATCATTGGGGCCCTGTTAAGCGCTTCTCCTCAGCTCCCCCAGCTGCTGTCTAACGGCTCGGGATGGCAAAGCATCGCCCTGCTAGCGATTGGATTCTACTTGATAGCGGTCAAATAGCCGCAAACCATAATGAGGTTACAATGGACAACTGGTTAGAACAGATCTCCTGGGATGATAAGGGCCTGGTACCCGCAATAGCTCAGGACCATGCCACCGGCGAGATCCTGATGATGGCCTGGATGAACGCAGAGTCATTGCAATTGACTATGCAGGAACAGCGCGCGGTGTACTGGTCCCGCTCACGCAACGCTCTGTGGCGAAAAGGAGAAAGTTCGGGGCACGTACAACAGATCAAAACCATTCGCCTCGATTGTGACGCCGATGTACTGGTGCTAGCGGTTGAACAAGTCGGCGATATTGCCTGTCATACCGGGCGCCGCAGCTGTTTTTACCGAGAGCTGGATACCGCTGAAGAGAACCCCGAATGGAAAACAGTTGCCCCCGTATTAAAAGACCCGCAAGATATCTATTAACAAGCTTCGGCCCAGGCCGATCAAACCATTAGAAACGACCCGTACCTGTCGTTATCAAGAGCTGTTTAACCCTATGAGCAATGACATACTCGCCGCCCTCCAGCAAGTGCTGGAAGAACGCAAACAAGCGGCACCCGACAACTCCTATGTTGCCAGTCTTCATGCCAAAGGGCTTAACAAGATTCTGGAAAAAGTCGGTGAGGAAGCTACCGAAACAATTCTGGCCGCCAAGGATGCTGAGCACAGCGGTCAGACCAAAGACCTGGTGTACGAAACCGCCGATCTGTGGTTTCATTCTCTGGTTATGCTGTCGCACCTGGGCCTTGGCGCAGAAGAGATCTTAAAAGAGCTGGAACGTCGTTTTGACCTATCCGGACTGGAAGAAAAAGCATCACGCACAGGGAAATAATCATGAGTGATTGTCTATTTTGCAAAATAAGCGCCGGGGATATTGCCGCCGACATCGTCTATCAGGATGATGATTGCGTAGCCTTTCGGGATATCAGTCCCAAGGCGCCGGTTCACTTGCTGGTTATCCCGCACAAGCACATAGAAAACCTCTACGACCTGCGTGAAGAAGATGCGGCACTGATGTCACGAATTTTACTGACGCTGCCCAAAATAGCCCGCCAGCAAGGTCTCGACCAGGGTTTTCGCACGGTAACCAACACGGGTACCGGCGGTGGACAAGAAGTGTTCCATCTGCATTTTCATCTTCTCGGGGGCGGTTCGCTGCACCCCATCTAAACATCAACAATAACAACCCTGTTACACACTAATTATTTGGGAGAAATATTATGGGATTTGGTGGAATCAGTATCTGGCAGCTGCTTATCATTTTGGTCATCGTGGTGATGCTGTTTGGTACCAAAAAGTTGCGCAACCTCGGCGGCGACCTTGGCGGAGCAATTAAAGGCTTCAAGAAAGCCATGAACACCGAAGAAGAAGCCAAGCAACTGGAAGAGCCCAAACCGGAAGACAACACCGCCCAGGCAACCCAGAGCGAGACGACCGCCGAAAAAGCGGAAGAAAAGAAAGCCTGAACAGGGTGATGCAACGTGTTTGATATTGGCTTTGCCGAACTGGTTATCATAAGTATCGTGGCCCTGCTGGTCTTGGGACCCGAGCGCCTGCCTACCGCTGTACGCACCATCGCACTGTGGATCGGGCGCCTCAAACGCGGATTCGCTTCGGTAAAAAGCGAAATAGAACGCGAGGTCGGCGCCGATGATATTCGTCGACAGCTGCACAACGAAACCGTTTTGAAGGACCTGGGTGAGACCGGTCGGGAGCTGACCGGAGATATTCAGAAGGTGCAGCAAGATATCAATCGCAGCCTGCAGCAAGAGCAACTGGACACAGATATCAAACCCTATCAGGCCAAGGCATCCAGCGACGAACCCGCCAGCGACGCTGCCAGCGACCAACCACCCGCCAAACCCGACGCCCAGAGCAATGCCTGAAACTCGTGTGATTTACGTATAGCCGGAATACCGAAAAACCATGACAGATAGCCATAGCGACCAACA
This sequence comes from Aestuariirhabdus haliotis, assembly GCF_023509475.1. NCBI lineage: Bacteria > Pseudomonadati > Pseudomonadota > Gammaproteobacteria > Oceanospirillales > Aestuariirhabdaceae > Aestuariirhabdus > Aestuariirhabdus haliotis. Next base: position 74,783 of record NZ_JAKSDZ010000004.1, read on the forward strand.
AAGCGGCGCCGAACAACCGTTAATTTCCCACCTGGTTGAACTGCGCGATCGTATTTTACGTTCGGTATTAGTGGTGCTGGTGATTTTCCTCGGCCTGTTTTACTTCGCCAATGAGATCTACGCCTTCGTCTCGGAACCCTTGCGGAAGTTTCTTCCCGAGGGTTCGACCATGATCGCCACCGAGGTCGCGTCGCCCTTCTTAACGCCCTTCAAGCTCACCATAGTCCTCGCTATCTTTCTCGCCATTCCGTTTTTGCTGCACCAGATCTGGAGCTTTATCGCACCCGGCCTCTATCAACATGAGAAGCGCATTGCGATTCCCATGCTGTTTTCCAGCGTAGTGCTGTTCTATGCCGGTATCGCGTTCGCCTACTACGTGGTATTTCCCCTGGTGTTCGGCTTTTTCACCAGCGTCGGCCCCTCCGATGTCACCATCATGACCGACATCAACCGATACCTGGATTTTGTGCTCAAACTGTTCTTCGCCTTCGGCATCGCCTTCGAGATTCCCATCGCGACCGTGCTACTGATCTGGTCCGGGGCATCGACCGTGGAAAGCCTGGGACAAAAGCGTCCCTATGTCGTAGTGGGATGCTTCGTATTGGGTATGCTGCTAACGCCACCCGACGTTATCTCCCAGGCCTTGCTGGCGCTCCCCATGTGGGTACTGTTTGAAATCGGTATTCTGTTCGGGCGCATGATACCCAAGGAAGACGACGAAGAGCCGGAAGAAGAAGCGACCTCCTAAGCCTAACCAACGGCTATAACATCATGAACCTGATTCTGCTGTCCGCCGAGGAGCTGCACCAGGGCCGAGCTCTGCTGACGGGTCGCCGCCTGGACCATATTCGCAGCGTACACCGAGCCCAGGTTGGCGACTCACTTCGGGTTGGCCAAATCAATGGTTTGATGGGCGAAGGGGTACTTATCCACCTCGATAATCAGGTCGCCGAACTCGAAGTCTGCCTGAACCAGCCCCCCCCTAAACCCCTTCCCCTAACTTTGCTGCTGGCATTGCCGCGCCCGAAAATGCTCAAACGGGTACTGCAATCGGTAACCGCACTGGGCATCAAAAACATCATCCTGCTCAATAGCTACCGAGTCGAAAAGAGTTACTGGCAATCCCCCTGGTTGAACGACGACTCCATTCAACAACAACTATTACTGGGGCTGGAACAGGCCCGGGACACTCAACTACCGGAAGTAGTGCTGGAAAAACGTTTTAAACCCTTCGTGGAAGATCGCCTACCCAGACTGGCCGAAGGCAAACGCTGTCTGGTCGCCCACCCGGGATGCGCAGAAAGCGCACCTCACCAGATACAGGAATCCAGTCTGCTGGCCATCGGACCCGAGGGGGGCTTTATTCCCTACGAAGTGGAAAAGCTCGAGCAAACAGGATTCGAAGGGTTTCATATTGGCCCGCGCATCCAGCGTGTAGAAAACGCAATCCCATTGATCGTGGGTAAATTAATGGATGACCTTTAGTCGAGCCCCGCAAAGAACACAGCTCTCGCACCAAGCCCAGGCGAACTCAGGCTTGGCTAATTCATTTCCAGTAGAAACGTGACCGGGCCATCATTCAGCAGGCTAACCTTCATATCGGCTCCGAAACGACCACAGGCCACCTTCGGGTGTAACTGCCGCGCCCGCCCCAACATATAATCGTACAGCTCTTCACCCAATGCTGGAGAAGCCCCCCCGCTAAAGCCAGGCCGCAACCCTTTGCGAGTATCCGCCACCAGCGTAAATTGGGAGACCAGCAACAGGCCACCGCCGGTATCGGCCAGGCTGAGGTTCATACGGCCCTGCTCATCGCTAAATACGCGGTAGCGCAACAAGCGATCGAGCAAGCGATCGGCAATCTGGGGCGTATCGTCTTTTTCAACCCCAAGCAATACCAGCAACCCAGCGTCGATGGCACCAACAGACTCACCATCCACGACCACACTGGCGCTGGAGACTCTTTGCAACAGGGCTTTCATAGGGCCTGGGCACTAACCTTCATTAGGGCACAGCTCAGGACGCAGGCGCCTGGCCATCTCATCGGTAGCCCGAATCAATGCATCGGAGATACTCGGCTCCATCGACGAATGCCCGGCATCGCGAACGATGTGCAGATCGGCCTTGGGCCAGCGATTTTGCAGCTCAAAGGCGTTATCCAGAGGACTGATCATATCGTAGCGCCCATGGACCAGAATGGAGGGAATATCGGCGATCAGGTCCATGTTATCGAGAATCTGGTTTTCATCAATAAAACCACGATTAATAAAATAGTGGCATTGCATCCTCGCCATCGACTTGGCGCGATGGGGATCTGCGTAGGTATCGAGCAGGTTTTGGTTAGGGCGCAAGGAGGCGCAACGACCTTCCCATTGCGCCCAGGCTTTGGCAGCCCCCATACGGGCCAGGTCGTCAGCACCTTCCAGGCGTTGACTGTACGCCTTCAACAGATCATCACGCTCTTGTTCGGGAATATGGGAGCAGAAGTCTTCCCAGTAATCGGGAAAGACTCGGCTGGCGCCTTCCTGGAAAATCCAGCGAATATCCTTATCACGACACAGGAGTACGCCGCGCAGCACCATACCCAAGGTTCGCTCAGGATGACGCTGGGCATACAGCAGGCCCAGGGTTGCCCCCCAGGCACCGCCAAACAAAACCCACTTCTCGACCCCCAAAAACTCTCGCACCCGTTCGATATCCGCCACCATAGCCTCGGTATCGTTACCTTCCAGCTCGGCATGCGGCGTCGAACGGCCTGTGCCTCTCTGGTCAAACAGGATGATTCGATACACTTCGGGATCAAAATAGCGGCGACTGTGCTTATCACAGGCCATACCAGGCCCACCATGAACAAAGAGCACCGGAATGCCGTCCGGACTGCCACTTTCTTCAACATAAAGTTCGTGGGGCGGATCGACTTTCAGGGTAAAACGTTCACGGGGTTTAATGGCAGGATAAAGGGTATACATAATGCATCCTTAGCGGGTCACCGGGCTGCATTAACAGTACTCTGAAATGCCCCGCAGTGAAAGACTGCGGGGCATTATTGACACCCGGTTAAACCAGGCAAAAAGGCTAAGATCAGGCCTTGCTACGCGAAGCGCGCTTACGCTCGTTCTCTGTCAGCAGCTTCTTACGCAGACGAATGTGATTAGGCGTCACTTCGACCAGCTCATCGTCTTCGATAAACTCAAGCGCCTGCTCCAGAGTGTGGGTTACAGGAGGGCTCAACGTGAGGGCTTCGTCAGTACCTGAAGCACGTACGTTGGTCAGCTGCTTGCCCTTAATCGGGTTAACCGCCAGATCGTTGCTACGAGAATGCAGACCAATAATCTGACCTTCATAGACATCGACCGCGTGACCCAGGAACAAACGCCCACGGCTCTGCAGGTTAAACAGGGCGTAAGCCGCCGTCTTACCCTTCAACATGCTGACCAGCACACCATTCTGGCGAGAGGCCACTTCGCCGTCTTTTACTTCACCGTAATGGTCAAAAATACTGGTCATGATGCCAGAACCAGAGGTCAGGGTCAGGAACAGGCCACGGAAGCCAATCAAGCCACGCGCCGGAATGATAAATTCGAGCTTTACCCGTCCCTTGCCGTCAGGCTCCATATTGGTCATTTCGGCCTTACGCAGCCCCATCTCTTCCATGATCGAGCCCTGATGATCTTCTTCGACGTCGATCACAACGTGCTCGTAGGGCTCTTGAATAACGCCATCCACTTCTTTCTGGACCACTTCAGGGCGGGATACGCCCATCTCGAAGCCTTCACGGCGCATGGTTTCGATCAGAACGGACAGGTGCAGCTCACCACGACCGGAGACCTTGAACTTATCGGCTGTCTCACCCGCCGCAACGCGCAACGCCACGTTATGAATCAATTCACGCTCAAGACGTTCGCTGATATTACGTGAGGTGACAAACTTGCCGTCCTTGCCCGCAAACGGAGAATCATTAACCTGGAAGGTCATGCTCACGGTCGGCTCATCAACGGTCAACGCCGGCAGCGCCTCTGGATGGTCGGGATGGCAGATGGTGTCGGAAATATTGAGTTTATCGATACCGGTTATGCAGATGATGTCGCCGGCCTGGGCGTGCTCAGTATCGACACGCTCGAGCCCCATGTAGCCCATCACACCCAGTACTTTGGATTTACGGGTATTACCTTCGGTATCAACCACGACGACTTGCGTGCCCGGCTTAACCGTACCGCGGGTCAAACGGCCCACACCGATAACACCAACATAACTGTTATAGTCGAGGGCAGAAATCTGCATTTGCAAGGGACCGTCGAGGCTGACCTCTGGTGCCGGAACCTTTTCGCAGATCATTTCCAGCAGCGGCGTCATATCTTCGGCCAGATTCTCGGGATCGTCACCGGCCACACCGTTGAGTGCTGATGCATAGATAACCGGGAAGTCGAGTTGATCTTCGGTCGCGCCCAGACGATCGAACAGGTCAAACACCTCATCCATCACCCAATCAGGGCGCGCACCCGGGCGGTCAACCTTGTTGATGACAACAATCGGCTTGAGACCGCGCTCAAAGGCTTTCTGGGTCACGAAACGGGTTTGTGGCATGGGACCATCAACAGCGTCTACCAGCAACAGCACGGAATCGACCATCGACATAACACGCTCGACTTCACCACCGAAATCGGCGTGCCCGGGGGTGTCTACGATGTTGATATGGTAGTCATTCCACTCAATGGCCGTGTTCTTGGCCAGAATGGTAATGCCACGCTCTTTCTCCTGATCATTGGAGTCCATGATGCGCTCGACACCCTGGTCACGACGTTCAAGGGTTCCAGACTGCTGAAGTAGCTTATCTACCAGCGTGGTCTTGCCATGGTCAACATGAGCAATAATGGCAATATTACGTAGCTTCTCGATCACAATCCGGACCTCAACAAAAAATGAGCGCGAATTATACAGCAGAGCCGCTCAAATGCACGGCCTGCGTTTGCAAAGAGTACAATCAGGGCCGGTAAACCTTGACGTTGGCAAAGCCTTCATCGCGCAAATGCATGGCATGCAACTGGCTCATTACACCTTTTTCGCAATAGAGCAAGTACTCTCGTCCGGCATCCAGCTCGGCAAAACGGCTATGAAGCTCATAGAACGGCATATACAACACCTCGACATCAGTGAGCCGCAATGGCCTTAATTCCTGCTCAGTGGGATGACGAATATCGATCACCACCTCACCGGTATCAACCTGCTGGGCTTCGTCCGCTCGCTGCTGCTCACCCAATTCCCCGACGATATGGTTAATCGGCACCGCCTTGCGCTCGCGGACAGCCTTTTCCAGCACCGCCATATCGAAACGCTCCTCTTCACGCTCCACTCGGTGCTTACGCGCTCGAGTGGTCGGATTCACCGAAATCACGCCACAATATTCCGGCATGTGGCTGGCGAACTCTTCCGTGCCGATACGGCGGGAAATATCGATGATGTCCTGTTTATCCATAGCTATCAGCGGTCGCAACACCAACTGATCAGTAACCGAATCGATGACCGACAGATTAGGCAGCGTTTGACTGGAAACCTGGGCGATCGCCTCACCGGTCACCAGGGCTTCAATTTCCATCTCTTCGGCGATCTGGCTGGCGGCCCGCAGCATCATGCGCTTGAGCACCACCCCCATCTGGGAGTTATCGACCTCCGTCAGAATCTCTGCCACCACCGCCTCAAAAGGCACCGTAACAAACATAACTCGGTGGGACGCACCAAACTTGTTCCATAGATAGTAGGCGACTTCTTTGACGCCCACCTCATGGGCTTTACCGCCCAGATTGAAAAAGCAGAAATGGGTATTCACCCCTCGCTTGGTCATCAGGAAGCTGGAGACGGTGGAGTCAAAACCGCCGGAGATCAACGACAATACCGGATCCTGAGTGCCCAATGGAAAGCCGCCCAGGCCTTCATGGCGACGACGGACGATTGACAAGGTTTTCTGGCGAATTTCCAGGCGCACCACTACATCCGGGTCTTTTAGTTTGACCCCGGTGGCTTCGGTATGCTGATTCAACCCTCCACCCACATAGCGCTCTGCTTCATGGGAGGTGAACTCGTGATTACCGCTGCGACTGGCACGCACACAAAAGGTTTTCCCCTCGAGGCTGTCCCCAACTTCAGCCAGGGTAAGCTCGAACAGATCATGCAAGGTTTCAAATCGATGCTGGCTGACCTCGAGAATATGGGCAATACCCGGTGTATTGCCCAACCGTTCAACGACCTGCTGGCACAAAGCCGAATCATCGCTGGACGTGACGACTTCGACCCGATCCCAGACACCCTGAACGTCTACTCCAGAGTCAATCGTCTTCAGCAAGGTGCGGATGTTGCGACGCAGCTTCTTCACAAACTGGGTTCTCACCGGCTTACTCTTGATCGTGATCTCGGGGAACAGCTTTACAATAAATTTCATAGAATGGTTCGTCTAGGCGGGAAGAAAAGAGGCGGCACATTATACAAAAAGCGGGTAGACTCGGCACTGCTTCAGTGCGGAATCGCTCTTAATTTAGCAACTCCCCATACTGAAGCAGGTATCGACAATAAACGCACCATAATGGCGCACAAAAAAAGATATCAGCACCCACTTGGTGCAGAAAAAGACGAAGACAGAAGATCAAACGCATCAAAACTGACCTGATACCGCGCCAACCAGCGCTTGAAAAGGTCTGGCATACACTTTGCTTTGTGATGGGTCACGATTTTGGTATCTGCATCGTCACCAACCTGGCAACGGACAGATCAGCTGAATAGGTAGCCTTTAATGGCTGCCACATTTAATGCCCTTTGGAGGAAACGAGATGTCAGAGAACACTCTGAAACTGATTAAAGAAAATGATGTTAAGTGGGTCGACCTGCGTTTTACCGATAGCCGCGGTAAGGAGCAACACGTCTCCATTCCTGCTAGCGAAGTAAGCGACGAGTTCTTCGAAGACGGTCAGATGTTCGACGGCTCTTCAATTGCCGGCTGGAAAGGCATTAACGAATCCGACATGATCCTGATGCCGGACGATAACGCATCCGTTCTGGACCCTTTCACCGATGAAAGCACCCTGATCGTTCGCTGTGACATTGTTGAGCCTTCTACCATGCAAGGCTATGAGCGTGACCCACGCTCCGTCGCAACCCGCGCAGAAGAATACCTGAAGTCTACTGGCATTGGTGATGCGGCATTCTTCGGACCTGAGCCAGAATTCTTCGTCTTTGATGACATCAAGTGGAAGTTCGACATGCAAGGCGCCATGTACGAAATCAACTCCGAAGAAGCAGCCTGGGCTTCCAACGCCAAGTTTGAAGGCGGCAACACGGGTCACCGCCCTAGCGTTAAAGGCGGCTACTTCCCCGTACCTCCGGTTGATTCCATGCACGACTTGCGTGCTGCCATGTGCGGCGCTATGGACTCCATGGGTCTGGAAGTTGAAGTGCACCACCACGAAGTGGGTACTGCAGGCCAGAACGAAATCGGCGTTAAGTTCAACACCATGGTGAAGAAGGCCGACGAAGTCCAGATCCTCAAGTACTGCGTACATAACGTTGCCCACGCCTATGGTAAAACCGCCACCTTTATGCCCAAGCCTCTGGTCGGCGATAACGGTAGCGGCATGCACGTTCACATGTCCATCTCCAAGGACGGTGAAAACACCTTTGCGGGCGACGGCTATGCCGGTCTGTCTGACACCGCCCTGTACTACATCGGTGGTGTGATCAAGCACGCCAAAGCGATCAACGCTTTTGCCAACGCCTCTACTAACTCCTACAAGCGTCTGATCCCAGGCTTTGAAGCTCCTGTTATGCTGGCTTACTCTGCCCGTAACCGTTCTGCTTCGATCCGTATTCCTTACGTCAACAGCCCTAAAGGCCGTCGTATCGAAGTGCGCTTCCCTGATCCAACCGCCAACCCTTACCTCGCTTTCGCCGCGTTGCTGATGGCTGGCCTGGACGGTATCAAGAACAAGCTGCACCCTGGCGATGCTGCTGACAAGGATCTGTATGACCTGCCAGCGGAAGAAGCGGCCGAAATCCCAACAGTTGCGACCAGCTTCGAAGAAGCCCTGGACGCCCTGGATGCCGATCGCGAATTCCTCAAGGCCGGTGGTGTATTCACCGACGATATGATCGACGGCTACCTTGAGCTTAAGAAAGAAGAGTGCGTACGCGTAAGCCAGACCACTCACCCGGTTGAATTTGACCTGTACTACAGCGTCTAAAACCGGTTTAACAGCCTAATTGCTGTTTTGAGAGCCCCGCACTGCGGGGCTTTTTTGTTTTGCATTAGGATTGGCATATACTCAAGCGAGACAGCACTGGAGGCTCATATAGATGGTTACCCGACTCATCGTTCTACTCACTGCCAGCATTTTGGTCAGTACCCAGGCACAGAGTTCATCAATCTACCGAACGGTGGACGCCGATGGCAATGTCACCTTTACTGACAATCCACCCGAGGGACAGGATTCCGAAGCCGTAAAGCTCAAGCCGATGACCACCGTCTCTCCTCCGGCGGTAAAGCCACTCAATGTCGATTCCGAGGAAGAGGAATCAACACCTTTTAGTTACGAGGCTCTGCAAATCCTGTCCCCCGAGCCAGGAGAAACGATTCGCGGCGCCGGTAGCTTTGATGTTATCGCCGCCACAACCCCGGAAATGCGCGAAAGCGACAGTGTCCGATTACTGATCGACGGCCAACCCTTTGACAAGCGGCAGAAAAGCCTTCGTTTTTCCCTTACCAACGTCGATCGGGGCGCTCACACCCTGGAAGTCCAGGTTGTAGATCGTAAAGGTAAAGCCCTTATCAGCAGTCGAGTTGAAGTCTTTGTTCACCGTGCCAGCGTCAACAATAGCGGCGGTGGATCTGGTGGCGGTAGTGGTGGTGGATCTGGCGGTGGAAGCGGTGGTGGATCCGGCGGCGGCTCCACTTAACACCCGAAACTCGACCCGAGACAAGGCAGCCTCAAAGCCGATCGCACCATTATGGTGCGATCGGCTTTTTTAATCCCTATAATAACCAAGCCCGTCAGTTGAACTGCCACATCTTTGCCCCTGTAATACCTAAGGTTTTCACTACTACGGCACATAACAGGGCGCGTGTTTCATTTTGGCTCACCTTTTGCAGTTAGGCTGACAGATCCGTTCCTCGCTCCTGGAGAATCATGCCCGGCTTCCATCAACAGCTTCTTGAAAACCTTTCCACAGCCATCGTCGTGCTGGATGACCATCTGTGCATCTCTTTTATGAATCCGGCCGCCGAGGCAATGATGGAGGCCAGCGATAACCGGCTACATGGCCAGCCTCTATCAGACCTGTTTGTCGAAAACCCTTCTGCCACGGATGCCCTCTTACAGGCGACACGCGATGCCAACCCTTACACCAAGTGGGAAGCCACCCTCTACCTCCACACCGGTGCGCAACTGGAAGTAGACTATGTGGTGACTCCAGTGCAGGCCCCACCCTCTTCCCTGATCGTCGAGTTTCAGCCGCGCGATCGCCTTAAACGAATTAGCCGAGAAGAGGAGATGCTCTCGAAACAGGAAACCACCCGCACCCTGGTGCGTGGTCTGGCCCATGAGATTAAAAATCCGCTGGGCGGCATTCGCGGTGCCGCGCAGCTGTTGTCCAGAGAGTTGCCCAGCCCTGACCAGAAAGACTTCACCAACATCATCATCGAAGAAGCCGACCGCCTGAGCAATTTGGTCGACAAGATGCTGGGGCCCGTCAGGCCACCTGATATTCAGGACCTGAACATTCACGAAGTACTGGAACGTGTTTGCCAGTTACTCGATGCCGAAACTCAGGGTAGCGTCACCATTGAGCGTGATTATGATCCCAGCATTCCTGACATTGGCGCCGATCGAGAACAGTTGATGCAGGTGCTACTCAACATTGCCCGTAATGCCATGCAAGCCATGTTGGCAGCGGATAATAACGGCGAAACCACTAACCGGCTTGTCCTGCGTACACGCACGCAGCGACAGGTTACCATCGGTAGTCAACGCCATCGCCTGGTGGCCCGACTGGATCTGATCGACAATGGCCCCGGTGTGCCGGAACAGATCAAAGACCAGATTTTTTATCCGATGATCAGCGGCCGGGCCGATGGTACCGGCCTCGGGCTCAGCATTGCCCATTCAATTATTACTCGACACCATGGCTTGCTCGAATGCCAATCCGAGCCAGGCAATACCAGCTTTACCATCTATCTTCCCATTTCCTGCTAATCCCCCGGAGCTCACATGAACCAAAGCAACGTATGGATAATTGACGACGATCGCTCCATACGCTGGGTGCTGGAAAAAGCATTGCAGCAAGAGTCCATCACCACAGCCAGCTTCGAAAGCGGCGATCAGGTGATGCAGAAAATTAGCCAGAGCCAACCCGAAGTGATTATCAGCGATATCCGCATGCCGGGCATCGACGGCCTGGCCTTGTTGTCACAAATCAAGGAGCAGTTTCCTGAACTGCCGGTTATTATCATGACCGCCCATTCGGACCTGGACAGTGCGGTTGCCTCCTATCAGGGTGGCGCCTTTGAATATCTGCCAAAGCCCTTTGATGTCGATGAGGCCACCAGTCTGGTGAAGCGGGCGTTAAGCCATGCACGGGAGAATCAGGCTCAGCAGACCGAAACGCAGGCGATGGAGACACCCGAAATAATCGGCGAAGCACCCGCCATGCAGGAAGTATTTCGTGCCATAGGTCGACTGTCTCAATCCAATATCACGGTGTTGATTAACGGCGAATCGGGTACCGGTAAAGAGTTGGTCGCTCACGCCCTGCACCGGCATAGCCCGCGCAAAGAGAATCCCTTTATTGCTCTCAATATGGCGGCCATTCCAAAAGACCTGATGGAATCTGAGTTGTTTGGACATGAGAAGGGCTCATTCACTGGCGCCGCCGGACAACGCCAGGGACGCTTCGAGCAAGCCGATGGTGGAACTCTTTTTCTGGATGAAATCGGAGACATGCCGGCCGAAACCCAGACCCGCTTGCTACGCGTGCTGGCCGATGGTGAATTTTATCGCGTCGGGGGTCACACGCCCGTTAAGGTCGATGTCCGTATCATTGCCGCCACCCACCAGAACCTGGAGACCCTGGTAACAGCTGGTAGTTTTCGCGAAGATCTGTTTCATCGGCTCAACGTGATTCGTGTTCACATTCCCAAGCTCAGCGATCGCCGCGAGGATATTCCCCTCTTAACTCGGCACTTTCTCAATCGGGCCGCCAAGGAGCTGGCGGTTGAGCCCAAGCTGCTGAAGCCCGAAACCGAAGAGTTTCTGTGCAACCTGGCGTGGCCGGGTAATGTCAGGCAGCTGGAGAACACCTGTCGCTGGATCACCGTCATGGCATCGGGACGAGAAGTACTGACGTCCGATCTGCCACCGGAGCTCACCGAGCAAAGCGAGCAGGGCACCACCACCAGTAACTGGGAGCAGGCTCTGCGCAACTGGGCCGACCAGGAACTGAGTAAGGGCCACAGCGCCTTGCTGGACAGCGCCGTACCCAGTTTTGAACGCATTATGATCGACGTCGCACTCAAGCATACTGCCGGCCGACGCCGCGATGCCGCCTTGCTGCTAGGCTGGGGCCGCAACACCCTGACCCGTAAAATCAAGGAGCTGGAGATGGGCGAAGCCGAGCCGGATACGGCGGAGAGCGATGGTTAACGGAACACTTCACGGCGATAAATCATCGGCTGCTCGCCACGAAATACGCCGAAGGTAGCGACGGCACTGGGATTGGCCGGTACGCCGAGACTGAACCAGTCGTACAGTAACCAGTCATTACCCGCGGGGGCCACCAGTTCAACCCGGACCGATCCCTCGTTGCCATTGCCGGGAGCACTCAGATTGAGCGCTCCCGCTCCGGCGATAAACCCGGGCCAGGCTGGCACCGTTTCACCCGCCCCCAGATTGCCACTGTAATCGCTCAGCTGGATACTGAAGTCGGACACCGAAGGGATCGGCGACAGCTGCGTACAGCTGTCACTCGTATTATCGACAAAACCCAACTGGCCGCTGAGGTTATCCCATTGCTGAATTCTCACGGGAAGATCCAGAGGCAATACTTCGGGGCCAAAAGCCGACTCGATGTGTAAACGACCAAAACGAATCTGGGTGCCCGTGATACCACTTATATCAAAGCTCTCACAGTTGACACCGCTACCGCCGGCCCCGCGATAGCACACCCCGTCATTGTCCATCAGATCTTCGGCAGCCAGGCCCAGAGACAATAAAGCGGAAAACGGAATATCATTTGCTGCGGGCCTTATCGCGTTTTTTTCATAACTCAGCAACTCATCGCTGATGGTCAATGTGCCCAGACCATCAAAATTATTGGCTCCGGCCAGGCTCACGCTGGTCGCACTGCTGTCCACTTGCAGATCCCCGCCCAGGCCCGCCTCATCGGTGTAACTGCGACCATCAAGATTGCCTGTCAGCTTCCACAGATTATTGCCGTAGTTAAGCGTGACCGAATTAACTCGGCTATAAGCAGTAACGGTAATCACGGGATCGGTCTGGAAACCAAAAGGCTGCCCCTGATAGGTAAAGGCGCAGGCCCAACCGGACTCTCCATTGCTCAGTGCCGGTGTATTGGCATTGATGTCAAAATAAGCAGGAACAAAACGACCCACCGCTACCGAGTCCCTCAGGATAGAGCGAGTCTCCGTAAGGCCAATCCCCAGATAATTGCCATCGAGCACCTTGGCCTGCACCGACAGGGAACCAACTTCATCCCAACGCTGCTGACCTTCGTAGGAACCTCCCGTAATCGTGCCGCCCAGATCAACCAAACCGGGATTCACACCTCCTGATGGTTGCAGAAGACTGGTATCAAAACCGACCTCCTCACCCTCGGCGCCAAAGCTGGGGGTGATATCGCCATCCGCATCAAGGGAATCGACCATCACGGTTACGGGATCACCCGCGGCAACGAACAGGGCATCATTTGCCGACACCGGAGTCGGTGGTTGTGGCGAGGGATTAACGTTGCTGGCGTTAGCGGTTTCAGCAATCGATGACACCCGCAGCTCGTAGGGCCGTACCACAAAATTTTCCGACTCGCCTCGAATCGGCAAGGTACCCTCGCTGGCGCCAATACGAAGGTCACCAACATCTTTGTAATTCAGACTGCCAAGAACCGCCTGTCCCTGTGCGAAGTTAATCCGGTGGATCGTTGCCGCCGTTTCACCGTCACCCAGTGGCGTCCCGGCACGCGTGACCACAATGGGACCTGCTACTGGATTACTCCGCGTCATCCAGAGGCTCAGATCTTTACTGCCCTCATAGGATTCGATAACACCACATTGAGGATCGTCTTCGGTCTGGCCAAAGGCTGCGATGTGCATATCAAAATCGATACCTGCCACCTGGGTAGGTATCTGCTTATCAAGGGGGGCCGAAGGCGGGTTGGGCAGCCTGTTGGCCGTCAGCGTAAAACCATCAGGGGTATAAGCAATCGAACCCGAGGTACCGTCATCTCGAATGCCTGGGTCATCCGTTTGATACACTCGTAGCGTCACATTAGCCGGCAAGGGCACCGTGGGTGTGCCATCGTTGTAGACTAATAGAAATTGCGCAATACCCAGATCACCTGTGGCAAATTGATACGTGGCCAAACCATCATCGCTTGCGCCATTAGCAAAACTGCCACTGCCTTGCGCCAAGCTCCACTCGCCTCGCCCCGTCTGGGTATCCAGAGTAATTTCGCCGGTATAATCGTCCACCACATTGTCTTGCAGATCTCTGGCACTGACGGTTACCAACACACCGCCGCTGTCACAAAAGATCGCACTGTTGGCGTGACTGAGCGTGAAGTGGTCAACGACAGAGCCCACGCCGGTACAGAGATCTCCCCAATCAACATTATTTAATGCCCCAGCGTCGTAGGTGTATTGCCCGCGATCATTCAGATTGAGACGCTCTGCTGTTGCCGCACCAAAATTCCGGCTGTCGTTACCGAAGATCCCTCGATTTTTAGCGTAAACAATTGCTGACATCGTCGTCCGATCCAGAGTCTGAATCTGACCATATCCGTAGAATAATAAACGACTCGGATCCCCGGTCGTATTCGCAGCAGGAGAGTTGATCAGAGAATCGCTACCCAAAGTGACATTATCCTGAACAAATACACGCGCCGTTCCTGAATTGATTACATTGATGGCCACGCGGCTGCCAACACTGAAATTTCTAATCCAATAATCACCCGCCACGAGGTTCAGCGTGGCATCATTACTGAGCTGTAATCGATCAATAAAGTATCGACTCTGATTGGGACTGATATTTAAGGTAGCGCGATCTCTCACACGTATTCGGTTGTACTGAAAATCCCCCACATCACCAATGGTATCCGTTCGGTCATTAGGTACGTTCAGATTGGCGGTAAAACCACTGGTATCGGGAAAACTGCCTGCATCGAGTTGATCGACTGCGGTGTTATTGGTTAAACAAGGCAAGAAGCCGCCACAGCTTCCCAAAAGAAAATCGACCGTGTCGGAGAACAAAAAGATGTCGCTCGGATTGGTAATTTGCGCCTGCGAATTAAAGGTTATTCTGCCAATATTTCCGGCCCCAATACTGTGTGTTTGTAATGCGTTGGGAAAACTCGCTACGCATTCTGTCGAGTTCGAGCTGCATGGATGAGTTAGATTCATCACATCAACAATCTGCGCCGCCGTCAGAGACTGCTCGTAAATTCTTACCTCATCAATGTCACCGTTAAAGCGACGAGCTGCAATCCGATCATCGGCAATCGAAAGCGGCAAACTATTAACTTGAGGCGTGCCACTGAAATTAGCGCTACCACTGGGCAAACCGTCGATAAAGATACTTTGCGCTCCGGGCGAATGGCGAATAACGACATGATGCCATTGCCCAACGACAAGCGCTGTTGTTGAATTAATTTCCCGAGTAGCCGCAGGACCCTGAGTTTGCCACCACCAGTTTATCCGTCCATCGGGTCTAACGTGAAATTCGTAATTGGTATCCTTGGATACGATGGTTTTCAAATCCGAGCCAGGGAATTGCCCAACACGTACCCAGGCAGCCACCGTAAAGTTAGCCCCTGAATCCAGTAGCGCATCATCAGCAATTTCTACGTAGCCATTAACCCCATCAAACACACCATAGCTACAGGTACCGGGATCTCCCTCTATAGCGCGAGGACTCACCGTGCTTGTGAGCGCGCCTCCGACTGCTACGCCATTATTTCCATTACCACTGCTATCGACCACTTCCCCAGCAGTACCATCCCAAAGCGTCTCATCCAGATGCCACAAACCGATCGGATCGGGTAATAAGCCACTGCCCGAAAACTCAACCAGATTCCAGCCAACCCACGCGTCATCCGCTGTATTATTTCGATTAAGAGAAAGCACATTGGCCGACAGATCCATGACCACCGAGGCGACACCGATATTGTCATTTTGATCGTACCGGGTGCGACCCAGGCTCTGACCCGCCACCGCTTGTGATGAAGCAAAAGCCAGCGACCGAGCAGGATCTACAGCACTAATGGCGGACTGTGCATTGGCGGCTCCCGACGCTAATTGCTGCAATCCCGTTTGCACCCTAGAACCATCCATCAGCTCGATCACCTGAACACTGATTTCATCGATGGCGGGACCGTTCAGTTCTCGTTCGATTCGCACATTATTATCATTGCTGAACTCGCTGCTCAGCATTCGGGCACCAACCTCTTGCAAAGTACCGCTTTCGCTGATGTGGCCTATCAAGGTAAAAGATCGACTGCGATCGACACGGCCAATCGATAGATTGATACTCCTTCTGCTTCGACTCATCGAGGTCACCAGGTGTTGAACATTGATATCACCGGGTGTTGTAAATTCAACCAACTGCCACCAGATAGTGTGAACACCATTGCCTTGATCAGCAGAAAACCTCAAGGTATTGGCGTTAATTACACGCCCTGACACAGGATCATCGCTACCCCACTGACTATCACCGGCACCCGTGCTTTTAGACCAGGTCAGGAATGATTGCGAAGGATTAATCCTGAGCGGGAGGCTGACATTATTAACCGAGTTACTCTGTTGCAGACTGCCCCGTTGTACTCGTACGCCGTCATTAAATTCCGCCACAGACCATTTAATATCTATGGTACTGGTTTCATTGGTAACTCGTACAAACTCCAGAGTCGTTGCGTCCAGAATTCTGCCTCTTAACATGGAGCCCGATGGGCGATTGGAATTGTGTGCAGTTTGAAATACCAAAAAGGACTGTAACGGATTGACGGCAACCGGAAGTGTGACCCGTACAGTTCCGTTGCCACTACTGATGCTTGTTCCGGTCAGAATCTGCCGAATATCGGCCGCCCAGGAAATTGAAGAAAAAGACAAAGTGCATAGTATTAACAGCAACCACCTGGAACATTGGCAAAGATATTGATGAGATCCGTCAGAGCTGCGCATCATCAATCCCGGCTTATAATGGCTTCAATTTGTCGATAGACGTAATCAGGGGAATTATCGTAATCCCCATAACTGGCTTCGGATATAATACGAAACACTCGCACCTGATTAACGCCTTCCTGATAACTTCCTTGTTGTATACATTGACTGCGCACCGAAAAACCATCCAGGCCGGCGACAGTCAGATTAAAGTTTGCATTGGCACAACTGTTGGCAGACAGCACTCTGTTGGCCTGGTATTCGATGCCAGAACGCGCCGCTTGAAACGCTCTAGAGCTCAGCAATCCCAAATCTGCTGTGGCCGTCTGCACACCAATCAAGCGAGCCATAAAGGCGACCGCCAGTGCAACAATCACAATAAGAAAGATGACAGCCATTAACGAAAATCCCGATTGATGATGCGGCGTTTTCATGGCGAGTTATCCACATGAATTTGATGCAATAACGAGATCGTTTCTCCCTCCAGAGACAAGCTGAGCGATAGCGTCAGTAAGCCTCGCCCCTCATTACTCACACCCGCATCGTAAACAAAACTGCAACTACTGACATGGTCAGTAAGCAACCCCATATTGGCAGAGGACAAGGGAGCCGCATTGCCATTAACGGGTTGCGATGCTTGCAGTGCGTATCCCCAATAACGATTGATTTCACCACCCTCACACAGGTAGCTGATGGGGTAGTCGATGGCATAGACGCGCCGCTGGGGCGAGGAAAAAGAAAACTGAAACGCAGGATTCATAGTAACGCTGGTTCCCCCGGAAATGCTGGTCCCCGCGGGAGAAATCACATGACTGCCAGCAACCGGCAAGGGGCCCAGACTTGGCCCTCCATACACATTGGCGCCGGGCAAAGGATCCCCTGCGCTATTTTTTGCCCCCAGGTTATAGATCACCAGCCGGCTGCCCGTCGGTACGGTTAGGTTACCCAGAATATCAAAGCTGTTATCACTCACGGAAAAGTCGAGGATATCGCCACCGCCACTGCCATCCGGATCAGCCCGGTAACGGGCGCCGCTAACCACGTTGACCATTTCCAGCGAACGGCTGCCGGTAACCCGTAAACTATTCGGCAATGCATTTCGAACATCGCGAGCCATCATACTCAACGCCGATTCAGCCACATCAACCAACTCGGCCCTTCGCGAAGTGTCCACGTAGTGCTCCAGGGGTCGAGTCATAATCGAAGTTACTAGCGCTAAAACGGCACCGCTTAAGGCAATCACGATCACCAGTTCGATCAGGGTAAAACCGCGAGCATATCGCCAGACGAAGCCGCTATCACAACCCGGAGCTGAATCAGGGTACAGGTCGCCCATCAGTAACGCGTCCTATAGCTGGTTAACAACAGGTTTTGGCCGGCCGGGGTGGTCACCACGACTCGTATACGCAACACATCATTTCCGGCTATGCCCTGCCAGGGAATGTTGGCATCCACATTCACGGCAACATCATAGAGGCTCAGGGCGGCGATCGAATTGCCATTAGCATCAACCACGCCGTTATCGCTCAAGCCATCATAATCACAGACATCGTTAAAGGTCGCACGGCTAACCGCGGCAGGTCCCGTACAAGGGTTGGACGTGACCGGCAACGAGGGATCGACAAAAGACTGCAGATAAATTTCATCCATATAGGCCGACGCGATAGCCTGGGCTTGTTGTTGCAGCATGGGGTCAGCATTGCGTCCGCCTATTGACGCCATGGCACCAAAGATCGCCGCCGCTGCGATAGCACCGATGACGATACTGATTACCAGTTCAATCAGCGTCAGGCCTCGTTGCGTAGAGCCCCCAGTCACCGTGAAAACCCCGTGGCACAATCAACTTGCAACACCCGCTCATCGGCTCCCAATCCGACTCTAATAACCTGAGTTCCGGTAGAGCAATTGCTTAGACCTCCCGTACTGGTAAATTCCAGGGTAGACGCCGTCACATTTACACCATCGGGATTGGTATTAATAAAGGGATCGAACGTCGAGGGGTGCAATACATTACTCTGCCCCGGATAACTGACTGAACCACCCGCAAGGCAATTGCTGTCCTTGCGCAAGGAGAAACCCGCACTGCCAGCAGTCACCTGTACCTGGCAACCAGAGGCTAATGCTACCTTGTGGGCATAACGCAGGCCCGACAACAGATCGTCAGCAAAAAAGCGTTGTTCATAAACACCAGCCGAAAAAAAACGTGGCAGGGCTATTGCCGCTACCACGCCTAGAATCACAATCACCATCACGAGTTCGACCAGAGTGTAGCCACACTCATTTCGGAGTGAAGCCACAGCTTCCAAGTCTCGACCCTGAGTGGCGATCCTGACTACCCCATGTTAATTACAATCAGTAATCGTCGGAGTAACCACCGGAGCAGCACCGCTCAGCGCTTGCGTGTAAGTAAACTGACAAGTGGTCAATGTAGTGGCGCCAGTTCCCTGAACAGTCAGAGTTGTACCAGAAACATTCAAGGTATAATCTTCAGCCGATAATTGTGCGGCGGTCTGGATTGACGCTGCCGTCGGGTATCCATTGGACAGGGCAATACTTGTACCCTCAAGGGACACGGAAGTGTTGGGATCGATATTGCCAGCCAGCTGAGCCGAATGGGCAATAGCCGCAGCAGAACGTACCGCCCCCAACGCACCACTCACGGAAGCGGCTCGTGCATCGCCACCCAGGTCCGCAAAACGTGGCAAAGCGAAGGCCGACAAAATGCCCAGAATTACGATCACAATAATCAGTTCGATCAGGGTAAAACCCTGCTGCTTGGTTGTCATACTTTTTATGCTTTTCATGCTTTCTCCACCTTCAATAAGGTTTTCTTTTGATATCCAAATCAGTTAATCGTGGTTACCACTGAACCATTTAACGTGTTGTAGATAATCGTATGATTACGGTTATCCAGTTGATAGGTGTAGGTGCACTGGGCATTGGATGCGGTCACCAAATAATCCGTTGTACTGCCAGTGGACACCGTAGGGGCAGAGCCCTGTAAAATTGAGTTCCAAACCTGAATGCAGCGGTTGGCATCCGGGTTACCATTATTGCCATCGGTGGATACGGGCCAACCACTGGTATTGGTACAGACATTTCCTGCACCAAACCCGACCAGGTTACACACCGCGCCACCGTTCTGATTGGCCATCCACTGCGCTCGCACCAGGGCAACCGCTGAAGCCAATGCACCGCCTGTTCCTCTGACAGCATTTTCATGAGCCGTATCGGCCACCTCGATAAATCGTGGAAGCGCAACAGCCCCGAGGATACCCAGTATAGTAACCACCACGATCAGCTCAATAAGGGTAAATCCTCGTTGTTGTAGGTGTTTTCCAAAGCCCTTGTGTTTCATCGTTTCTTTCCTTCGATCTGGCTTGATCCCCTTAGACTTCTCACCATATAACTTAAGTATAGACCGCAACTCTCTGTTTTATAATCCATTTTAAGACGCTCTAGCCCCACTCTTATCAGGAACGGACCACCGAACCCAACTCCCACACCGGCAGGAATACCCCCAGCGCCAGGATCAGTACCATCACACCCAACGCAACAATCAGGATGGGCTCAATCGCATCAGCCAGGCGGCGCAGATCATAATCCACCTCCTGGTCATAAAAATCGGCAACCTCTTCAAATAGATCATCAATAGCCCCGGTCTCTTCACCCACTGCCAGCATTTGCAAAACAAGGGGACTGAACATTTGCGTGTTCGCCGCAGTGCGCAGTAAGGATTCTCCCCGCTCGACACCATTACGCATCTGCTCAATCCCTGCACCTATATGGCGATTGCCTACCGTGCGCGACACAATACCCAGCACCTGTATCATGGGTACACCAGCACTGACCATCATGGCAAAGGTTCGCGCAAACCGACCCAGAGCTATGCGTTCAAAAATCGGTCCAATAAGCGGTAAACGCAATCGAATGCGATCCCACTTCAATGCACCCTCATCGGTTTGCACGTATTGCCAGACGGTAACAGCCCCCATGGTTAGCACCACCAGAATGGCCCACCAGTAATTGACAAAAAAGTTGGAGGTGGCTATCAGCACAAGTGTTGGCCAGGGTAGATCGGCACCCAGTTTGGCAAACACCGCCGAGAATGAAGGAATGACAAGAAAATTTACAACCCCCAGGGCTACCGCCATAGCAATCATTACCAGCATGGGGTAACGCGTGGCCTGCTTGATTCTTTTTCGGGTCTCCCGCTCCATATTCAAATAGTCCGAGAGTTGCAAAAAGGCCTTATCGAGACGACCGGTATTCTCCCCCACATGGATCATATTTATGAACATGGCGCCAAAGACCTTGGGATGTTGTTGCAGGGCTCCGGCCAGTGACATACCTGACTCCAACTCGTCGCCTACTTTGCCCAGAATGTCCGCCAACAAAGGAGAGCGGGCCGACCCTTGAAGCCCTCGCATAGCTCGGATAATGGGCACACCAGCTTTGGTTAAACTGTACATCTGACGACTAAAAATAATCAGCTCGTCCAGTTCCACCTTGCGTGGAGCAAACAACTGATCAAACTTGAATGAGCGCGCCCCAAGTGTTTCTGTTTCAGTAATCGACAGAGGAATAATCTGTTGTGAGCCCAGCTGTGACGCCACCAGATCTGCAGAACCAGCCTCCATATCACCACTGACCTCCTGCCCTTGTGCGTTTCGTCCACGATAACTGAAGCGAGCCATAATCGATTACTCCCCGGCCACTGTAAGATCGCCTAGCCCGCTCTCATCGACCAGGGTTGCGGAAACGCGGAATACCTCCTCAACACTGGTCACCGCAGCCATTGCGTAGTCCAGCGCACACAAGACCAGGGGACGATAATCAGGCGCCGCACTGGCGGCTGCAACAAATGCGTTTTGATTACTATCCCTGAGGGCATCAATCATAGGGCTATCAAATTCAAGCAGTTCGTATATACCCACACGCCCTCGATAGCCACTGTTATTACAATGATGGCAACCTCGCCCCCGATAGAAGGTAGAATGGGTAATATCGACCTGCTGGGCAATCGCCTGTAACTGTTTCAGTTCTCGGGGCGACAACGCCTCTTCTTCCTTGCAGTTATTGCATAAACGCCTGACCAAACGCTGTGCCAGTACCGCATTTAATGCCGAGGCGACCAAAAAGGATTCCACCCCCATATCGATTAGTCTCAGGGCACTGGTCATGGCGTCGTTGGTGTGTAAAGTCGATAGCACCAGGTGACCGGTCATCGCCGCTCTCAAGGCAATTTCTGCCGTTTCATGGTCACGGATCTCACCGACTAGAACAATATCTGGATCCTGTCGCAACGCACTGCGTAAGACGCGTGAAAAGGTCAGGCCTATTTGATCGTTGACCTGAACCTGGTTAATTCGGGGCAAACGATACTCAACCGGATCCTCTACCGTGATTATTTTTTTATCAGGCGTATTCAATTCGCTGATACCGGCGTAGAGCGATGTTGTTTTACCACTGCCGGTGGGCCCGGTCACCAACACCATGCCGTATGGACGCGTCAACAGCATACGAAAGCGTCTCAGCATCTTTTCAGACATTCCCAGTTTATCCGTAGAAAAAACGCCTTCGCTTTGATCGAGCAAACGCATCACCACAGACTCACCGTGCTGAACCGGCATGGTCGATAAACGCACATCGATATTTCGACCCTTGACACGAATGTTGAAGCGACCATCTTGTGGCAGACGTTTTTCAGAAATATCCAGCCCAGACATGACTTTGAGTCGCAAAACCAGGGCCGAGGCGACACGCTTTTCTTTCATCACCTGCTCATCGAGTACACCATCAATCCGCTGGCGAATACGAACAACACTTTCATCGGGTTCGATATGAATATCCGAGGCATGCACCTGAATGGCATCTTCAAACAGAGTCTGCAACAGGCGAACAACGGGGGCATCTCCAGCATTATCGGAAAGCCCGATCTGAGTCAGGTCAAAATCACCGTCCTGAAGATCATCTTCAATTTCTCCAGCCAGGGAAGCGATCTCACCGCTTTTACGATAAGCAGAATCCAACGCTTGCAGAACTTCAGATTCACGAACCACCGCCAGCTTTATGGTTGGGCCAAGAATCCGACGAAGCTCATCCTGGGCAAAAAGATCCAGCGGATCGGCCATACCCACCAGGAGTCCATCCGGATTATCAGAAAGAATCAAGGCCCGATACCGCCGCGCATGGGTTTCTGGCAAACGCTGAATAAGCGCGTTATCAAATTTAAAAAAACGTAAATCAACAAAGGGGATTTTTAATTGCTGGGAAAATACCTGAAGCAGTTTTTCCTCTTCAATAAACCCCATATCGATGACGGTACGACCCAACTTGATACCCGTTCGTTTCTGCTGTTGCAGAGCCAATTCAAGCTGGGCATTACTGATCAATTTTTGCTGTACCAACAGATCGCCCAAACGTAGACGCTTGCCAGCTGCGGATAACTGATCAGCCATTATTGCACCTCCACCCCTTGTAACCGTTGCACCTGTTTTTGTGCATAGGCTCTACTGGCTCGATCGACATCAGCCATCACTAACACCTTCTGGTAATTAACGCGGGCCTCGGGATACTGACCCAACTGGTCCTGGGCAATGGCTAACCCTAACAGCCAACGAGCATTGGCAGCCTGCAGTTGTAAAAGCTGTTGGTACAGGCGCTCACTGGCAGCATAATCATTGGTGAACTGAAGTACCGCAGCCTTGGTCGTATAATAATCCAGCGCTTCGCTCATCACCGGATTCTGCTCGGACAATGCAGCTGCTGCGGACTCATAATCTTTTGTTTGCATGTAACTATGCGCAAGTGCCAATCGATACTCGTGATGATTAGGTAACAGCATTAGCCCTTGTAGGGCAACTTGCTTTGCCTGCTCCGGATTATAGGTCAACAGGGTTTTCGCCAGCATCAGACGCAAACGATGCTTGCCAGGATCCGTGACCAAAGCTTTCTGCATATAGGTTTCGGCATCAAGACGGCGCCCTGCAGCCAACAACGACTTAGCGTTTTGTAGCAGCTCTACTTCTGACTGGCGGGAACTCATTACGGCAGGTAATGGTTCAGATACGATTATGGTGCTGGTTTCAGCTTCTGTACGATTTCGCTCAGGAGCTGCCGTAATGGTATCGGCCTTCACCTCTCTTTCAGTATCAGGCGCAGGCTTTGCCATTGTCACTTTCGACCCATCCGAACGTGCAGTCGATGCAACCTCAGGCGCAGGAACTGAAACCGAAGCTGGGGCTGGATTAGCAGAAATAGCAGTAGGACTTGGAGCGAAGAGATACTCATCATCCGCCAAACTTTCTTCTATGGGCTCCGAGCGACCCGGTGTCACCGCACTTGGTACCGCGGTGAATGGCTCTGATTGATCCGGGCTTTCGTGATGAATTACATCCTTGTTCCCGGGGGACGATTCCAGCTGGGGCGGATACGCCTGCGGACTGGCATTAACAACCGGATCATCCTTCGCCGGTCCCTCCATTTGCGCCAGCGCTGGCCTTATTTGTGTTTCAGGTTCTCTCAATTGAGAACTCTCCGGTGCCGTCATCTCCACGACTGCAGGCAAAGAAGAACCTGACATTAACCGATAATAGAACGTCAGTGCGATGGCAATACTGGTCAGCGACAATACAATAATGACTAAAAAAGCAGGCCGGCGAAACCAGGCAACCGGCTCATCAGTAACGCCTAACAGGCTTCTGATTTGTTCGCGATCGGAACTTGATCCCGTCTCACCTCGTTCATCCAGGTCCCGCAACATGTCATTAATCAGGCTCATAACAGTACCCGATACCCGATGCCACCAACGACGGCAATAACGCAAGCTACGGCAGCCAATACCCAGGGTGTTTGCGAGCGAGACAATAAGGCTTCATCGGTATCTTCGATGGCTCGCTGTACATGGTTGCTGCTAACGATTCTATCCCCTTTGCCATAAGCCGACATCATGGCCTTGTTACAGATAATATTAACCAAACGAGGAATCCCGGAAGAGGCATTGTAGATACGTTTCAGTGCCGCCGATTCGAACAAGCTTTCGCCGTTGTAGCCGGCAATACTTAGACGATGATTCACATATCGCCCAATATTGGAGGCCACTATGGGCTGCAATTCATAACTGAACGTGATGCGTTGCCGTAATTGCCGCATCTCATGACCTTGAAGCAAATCATCAAGCTCGGGCTGACCAAACAACACCACTTGTAACAATTTACGTTTCTCAGTCTCCAGATTGGTAATCAACCGCAAAGATTCCAAGGTATCCCTGCCCATGGTTTGCGCTTCATCAACCAGTAAAACCACACGCTGCTCGCCTCTGGCAATATCGATCAAGCGCTGAAAAATCCGTTCTCTCACATCATGACTGAGGTCATCTTCCAGTGGTTCTATATGCAGCTCACGAGCAAGCGCCTTTAATAACTCCCGACCATCAAACTCAGGGCTTGGAAGATAGGCGACCACCACATCGCTGGCTGTCAACTCATTGAGCAATTGACGGCATAATAATGTTTTTCCTGTGCCCACCTCGCCGACAATTTTTACGAATCCTTCGCCCTGAGACAAAGCTACTCGCAACAGATTCAGACACTCCTGATGACTGTTCAGATTCACCAGAAAATCCGTATTGGGTGTCAGGGCAAACGGCGGTTCTCGCAAACCAAAAAAATCTTGATACATAGCTAAAATTTCAACAGTTTGTTAACACGTTTACGACTTTCGCGAACATCGCGATTGAAGGTTCCTATTTCCACCACCTGAGGCTTAAGAAGTATCACCAACTCGCTCTTTAAAAACTGGGATTGACGCTGCTGAAACAGGGGACCAAGCCCCGGCAAATCGCCCAAAAATGGTGTCTTGGCAATATCCGTTTTTTCTATGGTTTTCATCAATCCACCGATCACCACGACCTGCCCGGTTTCTGCTCGAACAATGCTGTCAGATTCACGGATGGTGCTAAAGGCCAGGGGCAAGGTCACCGATGCATCCCCAACAGTAATGGTTTTATCCTGATCAACGACATCGGACACTGAGGGATGTATATGAAGTATCACCTCATTGTTTTCCGCTATTTGCGGCGTAACATCCAATGCAATACCCGAGAAGAAAGGCGTCAGGGTTACATCCGGGACTGTTGTACTCCCCGCACTTGTGGTCGAAGTCGTTGTGGAAAAATCAGTAACAAAAAATTCGTCATTACCTACTTTAATTACCGCCTTTTGATTATTAACGGTAGAAATTCGAGGACTGGAAAGAATATCAACATTGCCTTGAAGCTCTAGCAGGTCTATCGCAGCCGTGAAATCCCCAAGTTCCAACACACCTGAAAACACCCCACCCAGACCATTACCACCATCGGCGATGTCATTATTAGAAAAGGGAACACTGCCCTGACCTATACTGATATTTTTACTACCCGGAGAAAACACGGCATTCCATTCGATGCCCGAACGAAACCCATCGCTCAGTTCAACCTCAATAATTTTGGCTTCCAACAGCACTTGGCGCTGCAAACTGTCTTCTGCCACGTTAAGAAAAGCTTCCACGCTTCTAAGTTCGTTTGTGCCTGCCCTGACCACCAGGACACCCGCTTGTGGATTCGCGACAACACGATGCTCGGGAGTATCACCAATAATCATCTGTATCATTTCGGCCATTTCACTCCACAGATCGGTCTTACTGGAGGTTTTTATTTCGGCGCTATTGATCGTTTCTCCGCGGTTATTATTTCTCGAAATAACATTACTGGAGTCGGTGTTGCTCCGGTTATCACTATTACTGTTGCTATTATTGGATACCTGACCGCTACTCACGGATGTTGTCGATGAACCTTCGCGAGTTATATTGAGATAATCGAGGCGATAAATCCGTGTCTGCAATTGAGCGGGCAATATCTGATAACCATAATCGTTCTCTTTAAAATCGTAGCCATAGGTATCACGAACCGCCGACAACACTTCATCCAACGAAACATCACTCAACATCAAACTGATATCACCCTCCAGCTTGGGGCTAACGACAATATTTTTATTACTGCCCTCCATCAGACTCATAAAAAAGGCTCGGGCTGGCATATTGTTAACCGCCACATCAAAACGTTCCTCTCCAACTTCAGCGGTCACCTCAAGCTCAGGCAATAGAGTGTCGAGCACTGCTTCCGGAGGCGCGGTTGGCTCTATTTTTTTTGCCACAAACGCATCGGAGTCCTTCTCGCTTTCAGTAATCAGCCGCTCTGTTTCTGCTTCCGTGTATTCGTAATTCTTCATGGTTTCGCATCCCGACACCATGAACACCAAAAAGAAACCTGTAAGTAACCGCAACAACCCGTTCATTTTTGTTCACCTTGTCGAATCACTGACCGGTCATTAATGGTCAACTCCATGCGCCCCTGATTATCTGTTAACAGCACTCGCCAGTTTTCAATCTTTACAATTCGAGATCCGGAAACACGGTCACCTTCGCGATAAATTTTTCCATCGATCATGGCAAGAGGCTCATTATTGCGAATCATTATTGACTGTAGCTTTAGTTCAGTTTTTTCGACGCTGGAAGCTTTTTCCTGAATGCGCTCGGGCCGGGTGGGATCGACGGCTGACTGAGCACTCAACGACAACACCATAAAAATGAGAGACAAGTATTTAAACATCTCTAGTTAACCTCCCGGCCGAGGCCTAGCCACTTGGGATCACGGCTTAGCGTAAAAATAGTTAGTGTCACAGTCGCCTTGGGGGCCACAACAACCCGATAGTCCAACCGATCCCAAAACAGGTTCCATTTGCTAGCTTCAATGCTTTTTAAATATGACTGCACAGTAAAAAAATCGCCCTCTAGCTGCAAACTCATACCGTGACGATAAAATTTGGGAGGCGTGGTCAACTTTGTCTCATCCAACTCATCATCAGGTACTTTTGTGCCGTCTTCATTCAGCACCACAGGCTTTGTAAAACTCTTTACGCTTACCAGCTTTAAGCCTTTCTGGCGCTGCATCATAACCTGCAACAGCTCCGCCATTTGTTGGGGCGCAATCAAATCAACCGTTGCCTCCTGCAAGACTCGGTCAAAATGGGCAATGCTCTTCTTGAGTTCGCTAATCCGTTGCTCTCCAATTTGTCGGCTAATCGCATCGGATTCCATCCGGGAAACCCTGATCTCTTCTTGCAATGCGGCGGTATTGATCAGTGTTTGTTGCTGCTGCTGTAGGGCTCGCTGTTTTTTTGCTTTCAGTGGGTCATAAACAAACACAACAAACAGCATAGTGATCAATAAGAGTATGCTGACCATAATCAGCATTCGTTCCCGCTCATTTCGGCTATCAATCAAATCACAGTACGATGCCCACCAAAGCTTCATGGAATCACCTTACGCTTGGCCTGCAACTCAAAAGTCATTAACGCCGAACGCTCTGCATCTCGCCCTATATCAAATAGCTCAAAGCCTTTACCATCAAATACAGGTGCTTGTTGCAGTATTTGAAGGTAATCGGGAATCAATTCAGGCTTGCGTGTTTCACCTTGTAACGACAGATCACCTCCGCCTGAAGTAAAATAAAAACCGGTCAACCAGATACCTGGCAGATGGTTCTCAGCTAAGCCTCCCATCAAGGATGAGAAACCACCACCTTGTGCCTTCAGAATATTCGCCAGATGAAACGCTAATAGCTGCTTGTCCCCTAACTCATCCTCCAATCGATTTACTTCAGTGCCTACCAACTGAGCTTGTTTTAAGGCCAACAATTCAGCGACAGCTTGATCTCTTGTTGCCGTTAACACTCTGAGCTCACTCTGCTGCCTGGCTTCTACCGCTAACACTTCTTGTAGTGACATATAGTTAGTGCCACCGATCAGTACACAGACCATGGCTAACAGACCACAGGCCTGCACCAGTCGCAAACCGCCATACCTGGGGTGTTGGCGCAGCTCTTCCGCGCGATAAAAATTAACCTGCTGCAGCGACATCTTGCCCCCTTGTACGCAACGCACCGCCGAGCGACAGACCAACTCGAGATAACTGGGCTAAATCCACGCCTTCAGCCAACTGCAATCCAGCAGCCGCATCAAAACGCTTGACCCATGCCGCTACCCGTTGGTCGAGCTGTTCCACCAACTCATCACTGATGTCGCTCTTGCCACTGATCAGTACCTCGGCAACAGGCCCCTTGTTTTGTTGGCTCTCGTAATAATCAAAGGAGCGTTGCAAATCGAGCACCAAATCATCCAGAACCGAATACCCCTGTGTCTCGATATGCTCGAATCCGACCTGTAAGGATCGACTCATATAGAGTTGGTTGTTCTGGGTAACGGTGACCATCCCCCCACGGTCACGCAGATTAATGATAGCGACAGATTTTTCACCCATCGCTTGCTGCATGGCCAGATTGCGCAAGGCCAGATCGGCGAGATCGATGTAACGTAATTGCAACCCTGCACCCTCGATGGTGCTGGTCAAGTGCGCTAGCAAGTCGCGCCGCACCGCTGCGGTGTAACACATGCGAACGCGGCCCCGGTACGCGTCATCGGGTAAAAGAAAAGCATCGACTTCGACTTCGTCGAGAGGGGTAGAAATCAGGTCTTTGATTCGCCACCGCATAGCATCGGCGAGTTCCGCTTCGGGAACCTCAGGCGCCTCAGCCAGTAGCATTTGATATTGACTGGGTAACAACACCAGGTTTACATCGCGAGATAACCTGTTCTGTTCCACCGCTCGTCGTAGCTGGGGGGCGAGTTGATCGCTTTCGAATTCCCCTCCGGTGCAAAAATCGACTCGACCGGTTTCACTCAGGGATACCAGGCCAAAGGAGTGGCTACCCAGCACAACGCCAAGTAACCCATCAGAGGATTTTTTTTTCTTACGCCACAACAAGCACAGCCCCCCTTAACAGCGAAATGCACCCACCAATCACCATTAAAAACAACTAATTACATCACTATCATAACAATGATTATGAAAAGCTCCTTATATCTTTTTATATTCATTATAGACGTCGTTAGCACACTTGGTGGGGGAGGATTATAATGCCCTTCTTCCCCTTCCTACGGCCCCAACCATGCTCAATATCGCCTTATTCGAACCCGAAATTCCGCCCAATACCGGCAATATTATTCGTCTGTGTGCGAATACCGGCTACCAGCTGCATATCATTGGTCCGGCGTCGTTTGAATTTGACGATAAGCGGCTCCGTCGCGCCGGCCTCGACTACCACGAGTTCGCCTCTGTTCAGCACTGGCAGAATTTTCCCGCTTTCGCAGAAGCGATGACCCCTTCACGCATCTTCGCCATGACCACCAAAGGCCAACACAACCACTGTGAAACCGAATATCAAAAAGGGGATTGCCTGCTGTTTGGCCCGGAGACCCGAGGCCTGCCCGAAGAGGTGTTAACACATCCAGCCATCAGCGGCTGGATTCGCTTACCGATGCTGGCCGACAGCCGCAGCCTGAACCTGTCAAACAGCGTTGCGGTGACGGTTTATGAGAGCTGGCGCCAGCTGGGCTTTGAGGGTCAGGCGCTCAAATAGCGCCCATTAAAAAAGGGGCTAATGCCCCTTTTTTAATGCTGCCAAAGTAATTATTCAGCGGCTTTTTCTTGCTCAGCCTGCTTCTGGGCAACGGCTTGTGCATACAGGGCATCAAAGTTAACCGGTGCCAGCATGACAGGAGGGAAGCTGCCACGAGTGACCAGATTATCAATCGCTTCACGGGCATAAGGAAACAGGATGTTAGGGCAGAAGCTACCCAGCGTGTGGTGAACGGCTTTATCTTCCATATTGGAGACCGCAAAGATGCCAGCTTGCTGAACTTCAGCAACAAACGCCGTGTCTTCACCATTCTCAACCGTCACGGTCAACGCCAGGACCACTTCAAACACGCCGTCGTCCAGCTTGCTGTTACGGGTGTTGAGATCCAGATTAACCTTGGGCTTCCACTCTTTGCGGAACATCTCAGGAGACTTGGGTGACTCGAAGGAGATGTCTTTAACGTAAATACGCTGCAAGGCAAATTGCGGTTGTACAGCAGCGTCAGCTGCTTGGTTATTTTGTTCTTCAGCCATCGTTTGGCTCCTGTCATTTAGTAATTATTAATCAAAAGGGATGGGGGAGGCAGCAGGCATTCGAACTCCCTGCCAACCGGCTCCATGGCACATCAGGCGGCCAACAGAGGATCCAGTCCGCCCTTGCGCTCCAGCGCATAGAGCTCGTCACAACCACCAATATGGCGATCATCGATCCAGATTTGCGGTACCAAGGTACGACCGGCCTTCTCAGTCATTTGTCGTCGAAGGTCCGCACGGCCATCGACCGAAATAACCTCCAACTCAATGCCGACGTCAGCCTGCTTATGCTTTAACAACTGCAAGGCACGAATACAGAAAGGGCAATAGCTTGAACTGTAGATAACAACCCGACTCATAACGCGACTAATCCTTCTTTACCACCGGCAGATTTTCGCCTTTCCAGGCGTTAATGCCGCCGCCAAGCCGAACCACCTTGGTGTACCCGGCGGCAGTCAACGCCTTACCGGCAACGCCGGCGTGCTGGCCAGCCGCATCGACCACAATAATCGCACGATCTTTATCATCGCCCAGCTCACTGCTGCGCTCGGCCACTTTGGCATAGGGGATATTGGTCGAATCAACAATATGACCGGCGGAAAAATCTTTCTTTTCCCGCACATCCAGGACCAGTGCATTTTCGCTATTGATCAGGCGCGTCGCCTGCTGGGTGGTGACGGTTTTGCCGCCCTTGCGACTTTCCGTCCATACCAACAACGTCAATAACCCGAGGAAGGTCGACACCAGAATCGGGTTATTCGTAATAAACTCTAACAACTTCTCCATCTTGCTTCCCGTACCCGTGTTATGCCACAAAGCGGAGGAGTATACAGGGTTAGGGGAGCAGGCTGAATACGAAATACTGACAAAACCCTCTGCGCCCGCAAAGCAGGCTGACAATAGCCAACATCGCGGCAACGGGGTAAAATCCGCGCTCCTCTTATCGGGCTATTGAAACAGAATTCATGAGCACTGCAAAAAAGACCACCGCACTGATTATTCTCGACGGCTTCGGCCACAGTGAAACCTCCGACTCCAACGCTATTGCCGCCGCCCACACCCCGGTATGGGATCGCCTGTGCCAGGAGTATCCGAACACTCTGGTGTCCGGGTCAGGAGAAGATGTTGGCTTACCCGGCGGTCAGATGGGTAATTCGGAAGTCGGTCATATGAATCTGGGTGCCGGTCGCATCGTTTATCAGGAGCTGACCCGAATCAGCAAGGCGATCGACGATGGCTCTTTTTACCAGAATCCCACCCTGTTGAAAGCCGTTCGCGGAGCCGTCAGCGCCAGCAAGGCGGTCCATATCATGGGTCTGGTGTCACCGGGCGGCGTTCACAGCCACGAAGATCACATCAGCGCCATGATCGACCTGGCCCAACGCGAAGGCGCCCGGCAAATATACCTGCACGCCTTTCTGGATGGACGGGATACGCCTCCGCGCAGCGCCGAAGCATCCCTCGCGCGCCTCGACCAGCAACTGCGCGCATCCGGGCTGGGCCGTATTGCCAGCATTATTGGTCGCTATTACGCCATGGATCGTGACCAGCGCTGGGATCGCGTCAGCAAAGCTTACGAGCTGATTACCGAAGGGACTGCACCCTGCCAGGCAGATAGCGCCGTTGAGGGCTTGCAGCTGGCGTATAACCGGGACGAGAACGACGAGTTTGTCGACGCCACCCGCATTGCTACAAAGGAAGAAACACCGGCCACCCTGAACGATGGTGACGCCCTGATCTTTATGAATTTCCGCGCCGATCGTGCTCGCCAGATCACTCGCGCCTTTGTCGATACCGACTTTGATGGCTTCTCGCGCAATAAGCGCCCTCAACTGGCTGGCATGGTGATGCTGACCCAGTACGCCGATAGTATCGATACTCTTTGTGCCTATCCGTCCGAAAAGTTGAGCAACACCCTGGGCGAGCATATGCAACAACTCGGCAAGACCCAGCTGCGCATCGCAGAGACCGAGAAATACGCCCACGTTACCTTCTTCTTCAGCGGTGGCCGCGAACAACCCTTTGAGGGCGAGACGCGCATTCTGGTGAACTCTCCCCAGGTCGCCACCTATGACCTGCAGCCCGAGATGAGCGCTCCCGAGGTTACCGACAAACTGGTCGCGGCCATTGATAGTGGTGATTTTGATCTGGTGGTTTGCAACTACGCCAATGGCGATATGGTCGGCCATACCGGCAATTTCGACGCTGCGGTTAAAGCGGTCGAATGCCTGGACCAATGCGTCCAGCGCGTTACCGATGCCCTGCTGCGTAATGGCGGCCAATGCCTGATCACCGCCGACCACGGCAACGTGGAACAGATGCGAGATGAAAACACCGGCCAGGCGCATACTGCTCATACCTGTGAAGCAGTCCCCTGTCTTTACGTAGGTGAGCGCAAGCTAACCCTGAATGATGGTGGTATCCTATCCGATATCGCACCAACCCTGCTGGACCTGATGGACCTGCAACCACCCGCCGAGATGAGTGGCCAGAGTTTGGTTTCGGCTTAACCATGGGTTAGCACTCGCTTTCAGGTAAAGGACGTCCTCAATAATGCTTCGATCCACCCTCGCGCTAATGCTCTTGCTGGCATTACCCTTTCACGCCAGTGCCGCCACTGATGAAGGCCAAACCCGCCAGCAACTGGAACAGCTGCAAGCGGATATCCAGCAGATGCAAACACTGCTGAAAAAGATTCGCCAACAACGCAACAGTGCCGAGAGCCAACTCGGAAAATCAGAACAGGAAATCGGCGACCTGCATCGCCAGATCGAACAGATCGAACAGCGCTTGCAGGAGGGTCAGCAGCGCCTAAAAAAGCTCCAAACTGATCAGCGTTCGCTGGTCAGTCAAATCAACCAACAACAGCAAGAGATTGGCGGCACTATCCGCTCACTGTTTCGCAGCGGTCAGCAACCCTATCTGAAGCTGGTACTCAGCCAGCGTGATCCCCAGCATAGCGCCCGCATGCTGCACTATTTTGAATACCTGAATCGAGCCCACGGCGATCAGATCAGCGAATACCGGGAACGGCTTGAGCGCCTGCAACAAATTGATCAGAAAATTCAGAGCACCCAGCTCAATCTGACCCAACAACGGGATCAGCAGAAACAACAGTTCTCGCGCCTGAAACAGCAACAAGCCGAACGCAAACGGCTTGTGGCCACGCTGAAGCAGACCCTCAAGAAGAAAGACCAGGACCTTGCCAGCAAGCAGGCCCAGCAGGCCGAATTAAAACAGATTCTGCAATCCTTGCAGGCTGCCATTGCCAACCTGAGTGTCCCCGGCAAGCCCTTCAAGCAGCTGCGCGGGAAAATGGCCTGGCCGGTCAAGGGCAAGCTCAGCCACCGGTTTGGCTCCAGCAAGGGGAACAAATTGCGCTGGAATGGCATCTATATAAGTGCAAGAGCTGGTTCTGCGGTTAATGCGATTCACCACGGCCGTGTTGTTTTCTCCGATTGGCTGCGGGGCTTTGGCCTGTTATTAATTGTCGATCATGGCAACGATTACCTCAGCCTGTACGCCCACAATCGAAGCCTGTTAAAGGATATGGGGGAGTGGGTGAACGCCGGCGAACAGATCGCCACCGTCGGTAATAGTGGAGGCCAGCAACGCAATGGCCTTTACTTTGAAGTACGCTATCGGGGCAAACCTCAGAACCCTCTGCGTTGCTGCCTTGCCCGGCAATAGGTTATAAAGAAGCTATGCATTCTATTCATCACCCCAAGGAGCGCCGAATGGCCCCCCTCTTTCGCCGGCTAGGCAACCTGACCATTGGCACAACTCTGGCAGCCACCCTTTGCCTGAGCACCTCTCTGTTTGCGGAAGAGCAACAGCCACCTCGCCTGCCCCTCGACGAGCTGCGCACCTTCACCGAAATATTTGAGCGCATTCGCACCGCCTACGTCGAAGAGGTTTCCGACAGCGAGCTGCTGGACAGTGCCATCAAGGGTATGCTGTCGGGGCTTGATCCCCATTCCGCGTACCTGGATCCGGATGATTTCAAGGATCTTCAAGTCAACACCTCGGGCGAGTTTGGCGGGCTGGGCATCGAAGTCGGCATGGAAAATGGCTTTATCAAGGTGGTTGCCCCTATCGATGATACTCCGGCGGCCGAAGCCGGTGTCGAAGCCGGCGACCTTATTATCAAACTGGACCAGAAACCCGTTAAGGGCATGAGCCTGAAAGACGCCGTCGAGCGGATGCGTGGAAAACCGGGCACTCCCATCGAAGTCACAATAATGCGTGACGGCCACGATGCACCCTTTGACCTGACCCTGCGACGCGCGGTGATCAAGGTCACCAGCGTTAAGAGTCGCCAGCTGGATGCCGGTTACGGCTACGTGCGCATCACCCAGTTTCAGGTCGACAGCGGTGAGGAAGTGACCAAGGCGATCAGTAAACTGAGCAAAGACAAAACCCTGCAAGGACTGGTGCTGGATCTACGCAACAACCCGGGCGGGGTCTTGCAGGCCGCTGTCGAAGTTTCGGACCTTTTCCTGACGGATGGATTGATCGTCTACACCGAAGGCCGTATCCCCAATTCCGAACTGCGTTTTAATGCCAGCCCTCAGACCGTCGCCAACAATACGCCTGTGGTGGTACTGATTAACGGCGGTTCCGCCTCCGCCTCGGAGATCGTCGCCGGCGCTCTGCAGGACCATCAACGCGCGATCATTATGGGGACTGACAGTTTCGGTAAGGGCTCCGTACAAACCGTACTGCCACTGGCCAATCAACGTGCCCTGAAGCTCACCACCGCGCTCTATTACACCCCCAACGGTCGTTCGATCCAGGCCCAGGGCATCGAACCCGATATTCTGATCGAACGGGCGACCCTGACGCCAATTGATCAACCCAGAGGGGTCAAGGAAGCCGATCTTGAAGGCCACCTGGGCAATGGCAACGGGGGTAAGGAAAAGCCCACCCAAAACACAAAGAAACCGATTAATACACTGGCCCAGAGCGACTACCAACTGTTCCAGGCCCTTAATCTGCTAAAAGGATTGCACATCAGCCAACAACAGAAAAGCGGCACAAAGGCTACCATGACCGCCGAATCCTCAGTCGTCGACGAGATCATTGAGGAGCCAGCCAAGCAATGAAGCGCCCAGGAGTAGCATTGTGCCTGACAGGGACATTGCTACTCGCCATCCTGCTTCCTCAGCCCTCGGCTCTGGCCGCCACCGAGGCCCGAAAACCCTTGCCCTTACCCGCCCGGGACCGGCACGAACAATTGCTTTTATGGCTGCAACAAAACCCCATAAGAGACACTGAACCCGCCGAGATACTGGCAGAGCCTGTTCCCCCAACAACACCCGGTGAGTTCCTCCCTCTCGCCCCCCGGCTGATTATCATCATCGATGATATTGGCAACAACCTTCCCCGAGGTGAACGAACCGTCCGCCTGCCAGGCCTCGTCAGCCTGTCCATTCTGCCCTTTACGCCACATGCCCGGCATCTGGCCAATCTGGGCCACCAGGCGGGCAAAGAGATCATGCTTCACGCACCGATGGAAAACCACCAGCACCATCCCCTTGGCCCCGGAGGCCTGACCCTGACCATGGACCAGCAGGCTTTCAGCAACCAACTCAGTGCCTCGATTGACAGTTTGCCCCACGTCAGGGGGGTCAATAACCATATGGGTAGTCTGATGACCGAACAGCCCCAGCAGATGGCCTGGACCATGTCGATACTGCTCGACCGGGACCTGTTTTTTGTCGATAGCCGAACCAGCGCCGCGACCGTAGCGGCGAATACCGCCCAGGCCTATGGTGTACCCCACCTGAGTCGCCAGGTATTTCTCGATCATGTGCGGGAACCGGCAGCCATCGCAGCAGCGTTCGATAAAGCCCTGAGCGTGGCCCGTCAACAAGGCACTGCCGTATTGATCGGCCACCCCTATCCGGAAACTTTGGACCTGTTAGAAAAGCGAATTCCCGAGTTACCCGCCAATGGCATTGTCCTGACATCGGTCGAGCAGGTACTGGAACCGCAGCGGCTGGCGCAGAAAAGCCCACCCTGAGAGAAACCCGCTACGAGTCAGACAAACCTCAATTCGAACCGGGCCTGGCTTTCGGGTGCCCTAGATCCAGCGCCGCACCTTATCGAGATACTGCTGATAAGGCTCACCGAACCTGGACAGCAACGCCCTCTCTTCCGGCATAATCTGTACTCGAGTCATCCAATAGGCAAACAAGGGTGGCAGAATCAGCGCCAGACCCGAACCTAACACCAGCCCCCAACCGCAGAGCAACAGCAGCATGCCCAGATACATCGGGTTGCGGGTCAAACGATACACGCCTTCAACAACCAGTGTCGTGCTGTGCTGGGGACGGTGGGGATTAATCGTGGTTTTGGCCCGAACAAAACGTATCAAGCCACCCACATCCAGTGCGAGACCCGCGCCAATCAGTACCCAGCCAGCAATCAGGGATAGCGGGTGCTGCCAACGCCAAACACTGAAACTGTCGGCCAACCACCACATCAGCGCCGCGAACAGCAGGAGATAGATGGGTGGGGGGATTTTCATTTCAAATCGAGTCATGGTGTCTATAACCCGGTTGTAGCCGAAGGCCAGCTACACACCCGATTTCTCCCCATTCTTTTGGCCTGGTACAGCGCCTTGTCCGCATTATTAATGGTCGTTGCGAGTGAATAGGCCGCGCTCAGTTCAGCCACACCAAAGGAAGCACTGATATGCAAGGGGTGGTGCCCACCGATATCAATCGACAGCTGTTGCAGCCCCTCCCGAACACGATTGGCAATTTCCACCGCTTCCTCGATAGAGGTCTCTGGCATGGAAAACAGGTATTCCTCACCCCCATAGCGCGACACCAGGTCGTAAGGGCGCAGGGATTCTTCAAAGAATCGAGCGATAGCAATCAGCACCCGATCACCGACCGGGTGACCGTAACGGTCATTAACCTGCTTGAACTTATCGATATCGCACATCACCACCGAGCAATAACCCATACCGCGAGACACTTTGGATTGCTCCTTCTCCAGCACCAGGCTAATCAGAGAGCGTGAAGGCAGCTGGGTAAGACTGTCAAACTGACGTTTGGTATCGTCAATCGAATAGGAGAAGGCTTCCAGTTCCGATATAAACTGCTGCTCGGCATCGGTAAATCGGCCATACAGTGTTTCCGTCACCACGCCATCCCTGCCATGCTGCTCGAGCATTTCAGTGGCCAGTTCGTGAACCTGGCGGTGTAAATGCCCTATGCGGATGAATTCGGGGGATTGTTGCAACTCTGGCAGGGAAACATCGTAGTACCAGCGCCCGAAGTGGCATTGCTGATAATTACGCGCCAACTCCAAATCGACCGGCTGCTGGCAAACAAACACCTGATGAATCCGGTTGAGCCAACCGATGTGGTGCCCCATCAAACCATCAAGGTCAAACGCCAGGGCCTTGATTTCATCGTGTCCAAGCACCTCGACTAAACGACTCACTAACATCGGTTTGCTCCCCCGCAAACATCTATTCACCCGATTCTAACGCTATGGTTGCTGGCAAGCTATGGCCACAGCGCCAGATACCGATCATCACAGGGGAACAAAAGCTGATGGTTTACTGGGCCTGATTAGGGAGAATCATAATCTTACCCTCCCGCTCCCCGGCCGCAGCGGCGGCAACCGCCTGCTTGATCTCATTAATGCCATAGGTTTGCGCGACCCGGGCCTTGAGTTTGCCGGTAGCGATCAAGCTCGCCACTTCACCAAACACCTTCATTTTTTGCTCATCAGAAGCCTGCTGGAACCAGCGCGCCAGCCAGAATCCCTTGAGCTGGATATCCTTGAAAACAAGATTCAAGGCACCCACCTGGCAGGGCTCACGACTCATTGCTCCGTAGTTAACCAACACGCCACCTTCAACCAGACAGGAGGCAAGACGATCGGTCGCAGCGCCACCCACGGCATCGACACCCAACCGAGGCAATTTGCCATCGGTGGCCGCCAGCATACGCTCCCGCAAATCGTCGCCATCCAGCAGAACCAGGTCGGCACCTTCGGCTTCAACAGCCGCGACAGCGGAGTCACGACGTACAACATTCACCGTTTTCAACCCCCTCAACTTGGCCAGCTGAATCAGGTAACCACCCACGCCGGAATTGGCCGCATTTTGAATCACCCAGTCGCCAGGCTGAAGATCAACAAATTCACTCAGTAATAAAGAGGCCGTGGGGGGGTTAACCGTCATCATCGACAGCTGTTGCGGGTCGGCTTCATTCGGCAAGGGGATCAGCCCCTTTGCGTCGGCCACCACATGGCTCGCCCAGGAACCGCAACCAACAGGCAACAATACAGTTTGTCCCACCTGAGGGGCGCTCACACCTTCGCCCTGTTCCACTACACGGCCCACCCCTTCGTTACCTCCAACAGCAGGCAGGGGCGGCAACATGCCATATTCACCGGTCAGGGTCAGAACGTCCGATGGGTTGATAGGCGCCGCCAATACTTCAATCAAAACCTGGCCACTGGTCAGCGCGGGTTGATCAACCTTGACCGCTTCGATGGATGCCTCTGGCACCGGGCCGCGCTCGGTATAGATTGCTTTCAACATGGAAACTCCTTATCGCAAATGGATGACATGGTCATTCATAGTACGCAAGCGTAGCCCCTCGACACCAGTACTCTCCGGTTTCAGGAAAGCCCTGAATGGCGGCAAATAACCCCGAGTGATTTTGGCGGCGATTCTGACGAATTCGCAGTTCTAGCCCCACTTACTGGGCGGTGGGCTGTAGCGATCAAAGGCATCTAACAAGTCCGCCGGATCCTGCGACACCAGCAACATATCGAGATGGGTGTCCGCCACAAACCCCTGGGATACGGCCTGACCAAGAAAGGTTAATAGCGCATCGTAGTAGGCGCCAATGTTGAGCAGGCCGCAGGGTTTACCATGATAGCCCAACTGCGCCCAGGTCCAGACTTCAAACAGCTCTTCCAGAGTGCCAATACCTCCAGGCAAAGCGATAAAGGCATCGGCCAGTTGCGCCATCTTGGCTTTACGCTGGTGCATATCCTCAACAATATGCAGCTCAGTCAGTCCCGTATGTTGAATTTCCCTGTCTCGCAACGCTCGTGGCATCACCCCGACCACTTGCCCTCCGGCATCGATAACGGCATCGGCGACCACCCCCATTAAACCGACTTTTCCGCCGCCATAAACCAGCTCATGGCCAGCCTCAACCAACACTCTGCCCAGAGATCGCGCACTATCGGTATAGAGAGGGTCCGCGCCATTGGCCGAACCACAAAACACTGCCACTTTCATTTGTATCGATTCCTTATCAAGAGAGGGAAAAATTCCAGCTAGCGATTGAGCACTTCATCCTTGACGCTATTCGCAATACTTAATGCTTCTTCGATGTCGGTCTCACAGACACCCAGCTCCCGTAGTGTCTCCTGTAGATGTGACACTACCGCGGCAAAATGGGATTCACGCAAATTCATATGCGCATGGGCCTCTCGCATCTGTTTGCCGCTGTAGTTAACCGGCCCGCCAAATACCATGGTCAAAAAGGCCTTCTGCCGACGAGCCTGGGATTGCATATTCACGCTAGCGAAATAATTCGCGACATGATCATCGGCTAATACTTTCTTATAAAAAAGCTCAACGGCTTGATCCACCGCAGGCGCCCCTCCAATCCTGTCAAACAGGGTCATAACCCACTCCTTTTACCTATCATCTAATGCCTATCAATAAAAATGAGATATGCTTACTTAAATTTCAACCTGCAAAAACTACTGCTGAATCCTGTTTTCAACCATACCCACCTGATCAATAGTGACCGACACGACATCACCATCGGACAAAGCCTGCGTTCGTCCCGGCGTCCCCATAAACACCAGATCTCCCGGCATCAGGGTAAAGTAGCGACTTAAATAACTCACCACCTTGGCAGGTTTGTGAATCATATTGCGGGTATTTTCCTGCTGCACCACCTGACCATTCAGTCGAGTGGTCAATAGCAGATTATTGTAATCAACGCCTCTGGCAATAATGGGGCCCACTGGACCAAAACCGTCACTGGCCTTGGCGCGAAGCCATTGCAAATCGCTGCCCTGCCAGCCTCGCTCGGTCAGATCATTGCCAACCGTGACACCAAAGATGACGTCGACGGCTTCGGCCTCTGTCAGCTCCTTCGCTTGTTGCCCGATCACCAGCACCAGCTCACCCTCGAAATGCACGTTGCGAGCATCAACCGGAAGATGCACCGGCTCACCCGAGGCGATTAATGAGGTCGGTAACTTTAAAAACAGGGGCGGCGGCAGATCGCCGGAAGAGGCGATATGACTGGAAAAATTCATCCCAACGGCAAACACTTTCTGGGGCTCGGTAGGCATTAACAGTTTCACCGTCGACAATGGCAAAGATTGACCGGTCGGAACTCGTTCACCAAACAGACCGCCAGACAACGGCTGGATAGTTTCTCCAACAAGCCTCCCGTAACGGATGCTATCTTCATGCTCAAAACGCACCAGATAGTCGACCTCGGCGAAAACCATCGTCGGGGACAGCAGCACAGCCAAACACAAAACTCGGATGTACCAGACCCGCCGTTTCCCTTGCGGCAGTCGCTTAGACCCATACATCATTTCTCGCCTCTAATGTGCCACCGGGCTCTCCCGGATTGAGAGTGACTCTGCCGTCTCTGAATTCAATAGCCAATACGCCGGAAACGACAAAATAGACTTCATCGGTATCGGGGTGATCGTGCCATACAAAGCTACCCTCAACCTTGGCCAACTTGAACGAATAGTCATTCATTACAGCGATCACCCGTGACGACCAGTGTTCGCTCAAACGGGACAGTTTTCCTTTCGAGTTAATCGATTTATATTCCATAACATCTCCAGAAATCAGGATCGTAAAACACCCACCATAATCAGCGATGCCGGCTTGCCTGTTTGTTGATCAAATGGCTCTTTAAGCTGAGTCAGGGAAAACCCGTTGCGATGATACAAGGCAAACCAGGTCTCCAGAGTGCGGAAGAACCAGGGCGCCGGATCCGTAAAATCGTCTCCGAATCCTTCCCAGGATCCCTGACGCCAAGCATCTACATAGGGATGGCCATCACAAGAAAAAGTGGGATGCAGTGTTTGTACTACCAGGTGTCCACCAGGTTTAAGTATTGCGGGCAATGCGCTAAAAACCACCTCTACTGAGTCCTGACCCAATAGCGAGAAATTACAGACCGCAAGATCAAAGCCCCCCCCCACAGTCTTCACCGAAAGCGCTTCATATTCCATTATTCGATAATCGCCAACTCCTTGCTCCCTGGCCTTTTCGACCAATGCAGGTACCGCATCGATCCCTTCTACTGCGATACCACAAGCGCTCAATTCCCGAGTCAACCAGCCTTCTCCGCACCCGACGTCAAGCGCTCTTGTTATCGGTAGGGACGCCAGAGTTTCAACCATTGCCCGATCGGTAATCCGCCGCCTGCCGGGAATACTTTTCTCCCGAATCGCACGAGCCCATGGATCTGCATTTTTTTGCCAGGAGTCGACTATTTTTTTATCACTTAAAGCATCCATGCACACCTCTGAATCTGTCACCTGAGCCACACACAATGAGCAGTGTTTGCCTATCCTGCTCCGTCCAGCGCTTCGGCACAACGCTTGCGCAATAGATCTCGCAACATTAATACGGCCGGGGTCACCTGTTTTCGACTGGGGCAAATCAACCAGATGCCCACCGGGTCGGATTGGTATTGTTCAAGTATCCTGACGACCCGGCCAGAACGCAGATCAGCGCTGATGTCGAGACTGGATTTGAAACCTATACCCTTACCGGCCACCACCCAACGACGAACAATATCTGCATCGTTACTTTCTCGATCACCCTGTACCGTCACTCGATAGGTTTTACTGCTATCCGCAAACGACCAGGTATTAAACACGCGACTGCCCAATCGGTAGGTCAAGCAGTTGTGCTGACGAAGCTCTTCCGGGTGCTGAGGCTCACCGTGGGCTTGCAGATATTCGGGCGCGGCAAACAGCACGCGCTCCACTTCGGCTATCTGAAACGCAACCAGACTCGAATCTTCCAGCTCACCGTAACGCAAGGCGACATCGACTCGCTCCATATAAAAATCGGAGACCGCATCGCCAACACTGAGTTTAAGGACAAGGTCCGGATGCTCGTCCATCGCCTGGTCGAGCCAGGGCAGGACAATATTTCGCCCCAGATCCGAGGACACCGACATTCTGAGTTCACCCCCAATCTTGCCCCGCATGGCATCCAGCGACGATCGTCCCTCCTCGAGAGCACCTAGCGCCTGACGGCTGTAGACCAAAAAACGCTCTCCCTCCGCGGTGATCCGCAGTTGACGGGTGGAGCGAATAAACAGCTGGACCATCAACTGTTTCTCCAACCGCTTCAAGGCTGCACTGGCCGCTGCCGAGGTGATACCCAGCTGTTCGGCCGATGCGCTAATGCTGCCGCTGTCGGCAATGCGCACAAAGAGTTCGAGGTCTGATGTGTTCATTATCAAATATTTTTTGAAACTGATTGTCTGATTATCCTGTTTTTAGTGTAGCGGCATTCGGCCACACTGTCTTTACAACGAACCTTGACACTAGTCCCACCGTCGATGAATTCGATCACCCACTGCGGAGCACCCTCATGAAAGCCATTGGATACCTCAACTCATTAGCAATCGATCAAGCCGATGCCCTGGTTGATTTTGACCAGGCCAAACCCTCCCCCACAGGTCGCGACCTGCTGGTTAAAATCCATGCGGTCTCGGTCAACCCGGTCGATACCAAGGTTCGGATGCGAGTACAGCCGGAGAACAATGAGCATAAAGTTTTGGGCTGGGATGCCGTTGGCGAAGTGGTCGAAGTCGGCGATCAGGTATGCTTTTACAAAAAAGGCGACACCGTCTGGTACGCCGGCGACTTGACCCGTCCCGGCACCAACGCCGAATATCATTTGGTCGATGAACGCATCGTTGGTGAAAAACCCAGGTCGTTGAGTGATGCGCAGGCCGCCGCCTTTCCCCTCACCGCCATCACCGCCTGGGAACTGCTGTTTGACCGCCTGCAAATTGCCCAGACAAACCCTACCGACAAAACCGATCAGCAAATTCTGGTGATTGGAGCCGCTGGCGGCGTCGGTTCGATTCTCGTGCAATTGGCCACCCAACTCACCAACAGTCTGGTGATTGGTACCGCCTCACGTCCCGAGAGTCAGGCCTGGGTTAAGGAACTGGGCGCCGATCATGTGATCGACCATCGCAAACCGCTCAGCCAGGAGTTAAAACGCATTGGCATACCCTCGGTCTCTCATGTCATTAGCCTCAATGCTACTGAACAACATTTCCCGGAGATTGCCGAGGTGATTGCACCGCAGGGCAAGTTTGCTCTGATTGATGACCCCAGCACACCACTGGACATCGGATTACTGAAAACCAAGTCAGCCTCTGTCCACTGGGAATTTATGTACACCCGTTCGATGTACAACACCGCGGATATCGAGAAACAACGAGAGCTGTTAAACCGGGTGGCCACGTTGATCGATCATGGTGACATCAAAACCACTTTCGGTGCTCACTATGGCACCATCAATGCGGCTAATTTGAAGCGCGCTCACGCCGATATTGAGAGCGGAAAAACCATAGGCAAGATTGTTCTGGAAGGATTCGATCACTGATATTTTCAGACCCTGCCTTAGGGCACCTCTGAATAATTCAGAGGTGCCCTAGATTGCCTTTAACGCAAGCTAAGGCAGGCTTTAGCTGCGTTCTTTCGAATAGGAATCGATAAGGTTTCGTACGCTATCAGGCGGACTCTGAAATACTTGCTTTGTGTTGTTCGCCCAGTTGAGCAAAAATCTCACCGACAGCTGCTAGCAGGCAGCTGTAATGTGAAAGACCTTCCATTGCATTAATCCCCTGACTGCAACCCACACTTTGATCCAGACTCTGAGCCATAGCAAAGGGCGACCAATTATCATCCGTACCGTGCCATAAATGCGCAGGTATTCGATTCTCTT
Organism: Aestuariirhabdus haliotis; assembly: GCF_023509475.1. Taxonomy (NCBI): domain Bacteria; kingdom Pseudomonadati; phylum Pseudomonadota; class Gammaproteobacteria; order Oceanospirillales; family Aestuariirhabdaceae; genus Aestuariirhabdus; species Aestuariirhabdus haliotis. Next base: position 119,260 of record NZ_JAKSDZ010000004.1, read on the forward strand.
CTAGCAATGCATTCCACGGATTCACATAAGCTGATATATCTCGTACGTACCCTCTCGCGCCCGAAACAAAGCACTGCCTTATTACCGGTATTATTGCTTTTTGAAAAGTCTCATCCAAGGATAAGGCCTTATCCTTACCCGCTGACGAAGCAAACAACATACGATATAAGAAACCGGGCGCCACACCGGCTAGCAACCGTTGAAAAGCAACCATGCTTCTAAATAGATTTCGTGAATCCCGAGCGGTTTTAAACACGGCGCCACCGGCCATCTCTGACAGAAAGGTGCCGCTATCTATCGGAGCTGCTGAGGAAATCAGATGCATCTGTTGGACAGGGGCTTTCAAATATTGGCTGGTTTCCATTACCACAAAGGCCCCTATCGAAAAACCAATCAGTACAACCTTCGCACCCTCAACGGCCTCATCAATATCCTGCGCTAAACGCTGAAAATACGCTGCCCCCTTTAATGCAGGACTGACAGAAAATCGATTCGGGCAAATTACATCCAAACGGTGCTGTCGGGCCAGCGACTCGAACATTACCGCTTCCTGGGGTCCTCCCGGAACGCCATGAAAATAGATCACCTTTGTACCCTCAGGATGTCCGTATCGAATAGCGTTCAATTGCAGCTCCTTGTTGTCATTGAACCCGCCATAGCGGGCTCAATCATAATCACATTAAAATGAATAAGTGAGCCATTCTATACCGGGGACATCAGCAAACAAGAGTCGTAGCTTCTTGAAGATGTTTAACGCATCTCGAACAACTCCTGATGAAAGCTCTGTGACTTCAGGCCATGCTCTTTCAGGTTATTACGCAAACTGGCTCCAAAAGCACTGGGGCCACAGAACCAGATACTGGCCTTACGCCAACCTGGGACCATACTCCGCAAACGATCACCGTCCAGCTTGCCATCTTTGTTCGCCACCAAAATATGCAGCCTTACTCCGGCCTCCTTAGCGTCGGCTTCCAACTGCTCCAGCGGCTCCTTTTCATATACCGCAACGGGATGGAAAAGATCGATCTGCTGCTGATGAGGGGCTTTGGCCAACGCCTTCAAGCGGGCAACAAAGGGCGTTATACCAATGCCGGCACCAATCCAGATTTGACGGGCGTTGTCATCCTCAAAGGTAAAACGTCCGTAAGGCCCTTCTACCTCGACTTTATCACCAACTTTCAACCTGCTGGGTAACTGTCTGGTGTAATCACCCAATGCCTTGGTGATAAAAACAATTTTACGCTCTTCCGGATTCCAGGCCGAACCAATCGTAAATGGGTGCTGTCCCTCTTTAGGATCATGGGTGACAAAGGCAAACTGACCCGCCTTATGCCCCGGCCAGCCATCGTCTAGCTGCAGGGAAGTTTCCAACACTTTATGTTCCGGGAAATATTCCAGCTTATCGATGGTGCCAATAATACGCTTGCCGTAGCCAAACACTTTCAGTATCAACAGAACACTCGAAATCGTGCCGATTAATAACAACACGGCGATGGCCATACCAACGGGTTCGCTCCAATAACTGAATTTGGTCAACACCAGGGTATGCCAAACCAGAGCGAAATACCCCAGAGCAATTAACCAATGGGTTTTAGCGAACAAGCGATAAGGGAAACGTTTAACCAGGGCTAAAACAAGCAGCACTATCGCGATGTAAAACGCCCATTCCCCGATCTGCTCGGCGGTGCCTCTTTGCTCTCGGAAAAAGCGTTCAATCACCATCAAACTATCCGGATCAGGACGAGGCGCACGTTCACCACGCTGCCACAATCCCAGCTCGATTAACCAGCGCGGTCCGTTAGCAGCCACCCAATGTAAGGTACCTGCCGCCGCCGTGGTAATACCCAGCCATTTATGAAGCCGATAACCTTTATCCAGCCCTCCCAGAAAAGGTTCCAGCCAGCGCGCACGGGTCGCCAGTAATACCGCTATACTCATCGCACCTATAGCAATCACTCCGGTGTATTGCACCAGGTAATTGCGTACGGCTATGAAATTGACTGGCTTGGAAAAGTCACCAGCAGACAATAGCCAAGCTAGCGTTAACAGTGCCAAAACCCCCCAAAAGCTCAGGGTAATCTTCCTCATTATCATCTCCAAAGACGACAAAAATCATTCAATGCGGATCCTATAAATCCTTAGGGCAACTCTGATTAATTCAGATGAACTCTGGCTTTCAGGCGAGTTCAGAATCGCGGCACGCCTTTACAGTAAGGTCGAGACCTTTCAAGCAGGCGTAACAAAGCGTCCGGGTTCGCCTGCAAGACCCGCAGGGCGGACCTAAAAATATTTTTCTGTGTATCGAAGTCCTTGTTCAGGTCTCGACATGAACGGCGAGCTTCGACTTGATAAAAAGCTTTTTTAGGGTCCGCAGAGCTCTATTCGATTTAATCAGAGTTGCCATAGGCATTAAATAACAGAAGATCGTTTGTATAGCCCCTATCTTTACCGGCCATTGACTCCTGGAAACGGCTATTTCACGGCCCTGACGATTCGCTGACAACATACTGACAAGCGACTTAATCAGAGCCAGATGCATGATGATTAGCGCGCAATCACTCGCATTGAACTGGGTTCGTTTTAATCACGAAAGGTTTCCACACGAGAGCCCAGCATACGATTAAGGCTGCCATCCTTGTCGATCACATGATGCTTTAGTGCACCCACAACGTGTAAAACCACCGCAGCGACTAACAGATACCCGACCCAATGATGAGCAGCATGAAAAAAGGATCCGAGCGTCTCGTTATGAGGAATCACTTTGCTCGTATCTTCTGGATCAGGGTTTCTGGCCACTAACTCCAGCCCCAATACCTCAACGCCATTACCGCCCAACGAGGACATCAAAAAGCCGGACAGCGGCATCAACAGCGTACCCAGAATCAAAACATAGTGAACAATTTTTGCGAGTAGTTGTTCTACTTTTGAGTATTCACTAACCGGTGACGGCCAACCATTTTTTATTCGCCAAAATACTCGAGGCACTACCACCAGAATGATCAATACTCCAAAGGACTTGTGCCAGGGATAGAGGCTGAAGGTTTCCGTCTCAACCATGAAGATTCCCACAGCTAACAGGATGATCATGGTTAAACCCACGATCCAATGTAACGCAAGAGTTGTCGCACTGAACTTATTAAGGGTGTCTAGCTGCATAAGATAATTCTCTCGTGGCGTTTTGGCTTTGGTTTTGCACTGCACTCATAAACAAGGCAGATAAACCAGTATAGGTAAGAGATTAACAAACAGCTCTTTGCTGGAACTCAAGTCACAAATTGGTACTATGGAACAAATAAAAACAATGACTTCGTGCGAGCCTGCCTTATCAACAGGCGCAAAACGAAGGTAAAAGGGACAGCATGACACAGCTACCAGATAACCACTCGACCTCCGGGAACCGCCTGTTACAAGGTGGATTAATCGTTGACGGCACAGGCAACCCGGCTTTCCCCGGCAACCTGTTAATTCGTAATGGACAGCTTCAAATAATGGCGCCCGAGGCCAAAATCCCCAATGCTGATGTCATTGACTGCCGCGGAAAAGTCATTGCCCCGGGCTTTATCGATGTGCATTCCCATATGGATTATTTTGCCATCGGTGATGCACCGGAACAGTTCGATCCCTTTGTCGCCCAGGGCATCACCTCGATGGTGGTCGGCAATTGCGGTTTCAGTCCCTTCGGCTTCAAATGCGATAGTCCGCACCACCACCTGATTGAAAACTCCCTGTTTAAGGCCGGTCACGGAGCCATCGATTGGAGCAGTTTCACAGGTTACCGACAACAGCTACAAGACCGTGGCATTCGGCCCAATGTCCTCAGCCTGGTAGGTCATGGCGCTTGCCGTACTTCACTGTCCGGTTTTTCCGCCACACCCTTGCCCGACAGCGATCACCAACAAATGCTTGGCTTACTGGATGAAGCCATGGAACAAGGAGCCGCCGGCGTATCGCTTGGCTTGCAGTATAAACCCGGTGTCTTCGCCAGCCGACAAGAACTTATTGATGTTGCACGACTGGTACAGCATCGTGATCGTATCTTGACCGTGCACGCTAAGGCATACTCGGTGTTATCCGGCACCTACCCGATGAATCCCCTTGGCAAAGCACATAATTTGAGGGCTATCGACGAGATGCTCGATCTGGCCCGGGAGACCGGCGTTAAACTGCAATTTTCTCATCTTATCTTTGTCGGTAAGAAAACCTGGCCTACCCTGCATCAGGCCCTGGACAAGTTTGATCGCGCCATTGCGGACGGGGTGGACGTCAAATTTGATATGTTTCCCTACCCCTTTGGCGCCACTCTGCTGAACACATTATTGCCCGAATGGGTCATGTCCGGCATGCCGGATATACTGCATCAACGGTTACCGATGTTGCGCTTGCGACTGGAAGCCTTACTGGGTTTTCGAGCGGTGGGGCTGGATTATGCTTGCATTCAGATTTCCGAACCCGGTTGCCAACAATACCAGCGCTACACCGGTCTAAGCCTTGCCCAGATCGCCCGAAAAGTTGGCCGTTCACCTTTCGCAGTAATGCTTGACCTGCTCGACAAATCCAATGCTGAAGCCCGTATGATCATGCACCGTTATTATGACCCGGAAGTGATCCCACACTTGATGCAACACCCCGCGGCGATGTTTATGACCGATTCATGGCCGGAACCATCGGGTATCGAAAACGCGGCCTCTTTCGGCAGCTTTCCACGCTTTTTACAGATAGCCCGTAACACCGGCTGTTTGAGTCTGGAAGACATCATTGCACGCATGACCGGCGATGCAGCCAAACGTTTTGGCTTTACCGATCGAGGTTTAATCAAGGACGGTCTGCACGCGGACATTTGCGTGTTTGACTGGCACAAAATTCAGGATAACAGCTCTGCCAGCAACAGCACCGCCGCCCCCACCGGGATCGAGCAGGTGTATATCAACGGCGTCCCGGTTGTGACCAACAGTACTCGGAAAAACGTTCCCTTGAGCGGTGAGTTTTTAGTCGCCAACCATTAAGTTCGCGCCAAGAACTTCCGGCCCACCCGTAAAACCATTAAGGCATTACAGGGTAGTCAGGCATTACTTCTCTGAGTAATGACAAATAAATTGGAACAGCGGATACTGAGGGTCTTCATCAAAGTCGACCGCACACCGGAACAGCTGGTATTGCCAGCGCAAATACACTCGTGAGCCGCTTTCCGTGACCTTAACCCCCGGCATGGTTTTCGCCTGTGCCAGCACATCGGCACGGGTAAAATCATAGGGCGGCTTAAATTCAAAATCGATACTCCCGTAATGGCCATAATCATTTTGGGACGCGATAGCCACATAGCCCTGAGCATAACCACTGCGATCACGATACACCCTGCCACCGGTGATATCCGCCAATAAATTGGCCAGGGACACCGAACCAAAAGCGTCTATCTGAAGAGACTGCAAGGCATCTTTGGGGCTGTTTATCCCCAATCCCTGGGTTGATTCCTTGGCATAGGTAACGGGTAAGAAGAGCAAAAACAACACTGCCATCAATCGTTTGTTCATATTTTCCTTATCCTCAGGGCCATGACACTGGCCACTGAAACAGTGGTTAATTATTCCCTAAAGCAACCCCGAGACCTCACAACAAACTGCAAGCTCAATGCGCATGCGGCAAGCTAATATGAAATAACCTCAATCATCCGAGACCTCAGAACAAATATTGATACAGGAAACCGGCGCTGATCGCCATTCCAATAATCACCAACAGAAAGGCCATCACAAGTTGGGTGTTAAAGATCGATTTCAATAGAATCACTTCCGTCAAACTGGCTCCTGCACTGCCTATAATCAACGCCATTATCGCACCCAACCCCATGCCCTTGGCAGCCAATGCAGCACTCAGGGGGATCACCGCTTCGGCTCGAATATAAAGCGGAATACCAATAACGGCGGCCACCGGAATCGCCAACGGATTGTCCCTGGTGGCAATGCTGGACAACAATTCGGTGGGCATAAAACCATAAATCATGGAGCCGATGGCAATACCGCCAATCAGGTAAGGCAGCACCTTTTTGAAGTCCTTCCAGGTGGAACGCCAGATTCGCAACCACTTGCTGACCACTGGAGCTTGCCCCTGACAGGACGCCCCACATCCCTTGGGGCCATCCTCTACACAGGCTTCGGCGCGGATGTGTTTTTCAAAGCCCATTTTTTCCAGGCCATACCCGGCCACAACGGAAATACCCATGGCGATAATGAAATAGGTCAGAGCAACTTCGATGCCGAAGGTAACCGCAAACAGTCCAATTATGATCGGGTTCAGCAATGGGCTGGCAAACAGAAATACCATCATGGCACCGAAGCCAGCCTTCGCCCTGATCAAGCCCTTCAAAAATGGAATGGTTGAACAGGAACAAAAGGGCGTAATAGAGCCCAATAGTCCGGCCACTACATAACCTTTACCGTTCTTGCTGCTCAGTATGGCTTGAATCTTCTGTGGCGGAATGTACTCCTGCAGCACCCCCACCAGATAGCTGATCAGCAGGAACAACAGCGTCAGCTCCACGGCCAGGAAAGCAAACATACCCAGCGTCTCTTGCACCATTTGATTCGTTATCATTACTCTCACCTAAATCTATATTTCCAGAATAATCGAAATATAATAACCAACACTTCTCCGGTCAAGATATTTCTAGTAATATCGAAATATATTTTTTTGGAGACCGAGATGAATATCGATCAGGCAGCCAAGGCACTGAAGGAATTAGGGCACCCTACCCGCCTGGCGGTGTACAAGCGCTTGGCCAAAGCGGGCAGCGACGGCATCGCGGTGGGCGTGGTGCAGGATGAACTGGGCATTCCCGGCTCAACCCTGTCGCACCACCTGACCAGCCTGACGTCGGCCGGTCTGATTAACCAGCGTCGGGAGGGCCGAGTACTTTACTGCGTTGCCCAGTATGAACAGCTCAGCGCCTTGATGATGTTTTTACAGGAGGAATGCTGCGCCGATCAGCTCGATCCAGTACCTCCAATCAAGGCTAACCGCTGATCTAACCACGGATGTTTATCCCAGCCAGTTCCGCCATGACCTTGTCGGTCATGCTGAACAACTCCCATTCCGTTTCCGGCCGTGCACCCAATGAGCGATAAAACCCCTTAGCCTTTTCGTTCGCAGCCAGTACATCCCAGCGTATTTTCTTGCCTCCCTCATGGGCACATTCCCTCGCCAGCCTGCGCATCAAAGCCCTACCCACCCCTTTCGAACGATAGGCATCCACCACATACAATTCTTTTAGCTGAATCCAGGGCGTCAAATCATAAGTAAAGGGGATGTGGTAATAGACCAGCATACCCGCCAGCTGATCATCGGCCTGCGCCACCAGCACAGAGAATTCTTGTCGATCAAAGAGCCGTTGCTGCAACTCGGGGCCGGTGACGGCAAACTGTTCGAGGTAGCCTTCAAACTCGGCCAGCTGCCGCATTAATTGCAACAGCCGGGCGTTATCTACAGGCTGGGCATAACGAATTTGCAGCTGATTTGCCATTAATCCATCGCCCCGGTTTTAAGAGTAAAGCCCTCATCCAGCCAGCCCGTTACGCCGCCGATCATTTTCTTTACCGGGCGACCCAGTTTGGCCAGCTTGATGGCGGCTTTTTCGGTGCCATTGCAATGGGGGCCGGCACAATACACGACAAACAGCGTATCGGCTGGGTAGACCTGCAAAGCGGCCTCGTTAATGCGTGCGTGCAGCAGGTTCACGGCCCCCTCAATATGGCCTTGGGCGTAGGCCTGCTCTCCGCGCACATCGAGCAGAACAAAGTCCTGGCGTTGGTTACTGAGGGCGTGGTGAACATCCCAGCAATCGGTTTCGAAACGAAGCAACGCCTGAAAATGGTTCAGGGCATCAACGCTGGTCGCGGCGGCAACTCGGGATACGGCTGAGGACATAACTCTCTCCTTATTGATAATCAAGAAGCACCATTATCCTCAGCCGTCAGCGATCCCTCTATTGGCTTGAAAGACACTATTAGATAAGATCAGGCCAAACAACTAATCAAGATCAAGACAGCATCCATACAATTTTCTATCGCTGTCAGAGACTTAACCAGCACTTCAGGAACCGTTTTTTGCTTATGCACCGAGTCGCCATTCTTAGCTACAACCATTGCGCCCTGTTTGAACTGGGCTGCGCCGTAGAGCTCTTTGGTCTGCCTCGGCCAGAGTTCGATCACTGGTATGACACCGAGGTTGTTACCTTTGATGCCGGATTGCTGGAGGCGACTGGCGGGATACAACTGGGTGCCAGGCAGATCACGACCCTGAATGAATTTGACAGCCTGGTGGTGCCCAGCTGGCCGACCGAGACGCCGTCGGTAAGCGATTCACTGGCAACCGAGTTGCTGGATTTTTACCGCGCAGGAAAACGCATTCTGTCCTTTTGCTCGGGTGCATTTTTACTGGCCGAGCTGGGAATTCTGTCCGCCGGCAAAGCAACCACCCATTGGCGCTATGCCGAACGATTCAAGCAGCGTTACCCACACATCGACTATGTCGAAGACGTTCTCTATCTGTATGACGGAAGAGTGGGCTGCTCGGCGGGCAGCGCCGCCGGGATCGATCTCGGCATCGAAGTCATTCGTGGCGATCATGGATACCAGATTGCCAATCAGGTTGCCCGCCGACTGGTGATGTCAGCGCACCGCAGTGGTGGGCAATCGCAATTTGTCGAGACGCCCATGCTTGAGGTGCCGAACCAGTTTGCCGGCGCTCTGGACTGGGCGATCGAACATCTCTCGCAACCGTTTAGCATTGATAAGCTGGCCTCGATCGCCAATATGTCGCGTCGTACCTTCGATCGTAAATTCCGCAACAGCTTTAATCTGTCGGCCAACGACTGGTTGATCAATCAGCGGATCGACAAGGTGAAAGCTCAGTTGGAAAATCAGCAGGGCAGTATCGAACAGGCTTCGGAGCGTGCTGGCTTCGAAAGCTCAGTAACCATGCGACATCATTTCAGAAAGCGAGTGGGTGTCACCCCACTGCAATACCGGCAACAGTTTTGTGGCACCCTATCGGTTGATGCCAATTGAAAAGTGCTCGCGAGACTGGTTTGCAATCAAGCGCCTTTAATATGCCGTTTGGTGCGTGTTGTTGCTTCGGCCTGCAAGGGATCATCGGGCCAGTAATGTTTGGGGTAACGACCTTTCATCTCTTTTTTGACTTCGCTGTAACTGCCGCGCCAGAAACCTTCCAGATCCTGGGTCACCTGCACCGGGCGCCTGGCAGGGGATAACAAACTCAGTGTCAGGGGCTGTTGACCATTAGCTATCGCGGGGTGCTCCGCACAACCGAACATCTCTTGCAGGCGCACCGCCAAAACCGGCGCCAGGGGGTCGCTATAATCGATGCGATGCTGGGATCCGGTGGCGACTCGCCACCGTTCGGGTGCCAACGTCTGCATTCTCTGCTGGGTCTGCCAATCGAGCTGAGCGAGTAATACCTGGCACAGATCCAGCGATTTCAATTGCTCGAGCCGGGTCTGGCGGTCGAGAAAAGGCTGCAACCAAGATTCCAGGTTTTCCAGTAACCAGGCATCATCCAGTTCTGGAATCGTCGGTTCGAAACGCGCGGCAAAACAGATTCTTGCTTGCAGAGCTTTGCCAGCATCGTTCCAGGGCAATGCCGACAGCCCGGCCTCACGAATTCCCTGCAACAACGCCTGCTGAATGGCTTGCGGATCCGGATTTTGTTGGCGAGACTTGCGCAGAATCAAAGCCCCAAGCTGCTCACGCCCTTCGGCCACCACCTGCGCTTGACGCTTGTCCCAATAGACGTCGCTACTGATCACAAGCTGTTCGGCAAACTGATCTCGTAATCTCTCTTGCTCTACCTCGCAGGCCAGAAAAATACGAACATCACTCGTATTTTTGATGCCTCCCAGCTCAGCCACCACCAACCAGGGCACGGTGGCCATGGCGTCATCAAGCGCCATTGAGGCGCCCTTACCATTGGCCAACCGATACCGACCCGGCTCATGCCCTCGCTGCTGGGCAATGCGGTCCGGGTAAGCCCAGGCCAGCAGTTGGGCAATTTGTCCGGAATCAAAACCACAGGGTTTGACCTTGAACTGGCGTTGCCACTGTTTGGACAGCTGCTTGGCTCGCTGCAACGAACCCTTGCGTACCTTGACTCGCCCCGGCGGGCGCTCTCCCTCCATCACCCCGAGACGCAGCATAATGTCCGCATCGCGATGTTGAGGCTCCATAATTAACAGATCGCGCTCGCTTAACAGGCCGGCCAACTGGCAGGCGGCATACCCCAACGAGTTTTCGTTGGCACGGATCAGCATATGAGCCAATCGCGGGTGCATGGCCAACCCAGACATGGCCTGGCCATGGTCGGTTATTTGCCAGATGTCTCCCGCTTTGTGCAACGCTTGCAAGTCGATCAGCAGATCACAAGCCGCCCTGAAGTGTACTGGTGGCGGCGCATCGAGCCACAGGTATTCGGCCGTATCGAGATCCCCCCACGCGGCCAATTCCAACACCAGGGAGCTGAGATCCGCTTCCAGAATTTCTGGCTTGGCAAAGGCTTCCAATTGCAGGTTTTCACTCCACAAGCGGTAGCAGATACCGGCTTCCATACGACCGGCACGTCCGGCACGTTGCTCGGCGGATGCGGCGGAAATACGCTGGGTTGCCAGACGCGTCATACCCGAGACGGGGTCGAAACAGGGGCGCCGTACCAGGCCGCTATCAATCACCACCCGCACCCCTTCTATGGTCAGGCTGGTTTCTGCAATGGGTGTCGCGAGCACCAGACGGCGCTCACCAGGTAAGGAAGGCTCTATAGCGCGCTGCTGCTGCTCAAAGGCTAACTCACCATACAAAGGGCAAATACTGATATCCGCTAGAGATCGCTCTTCCAGCAACGATTGCAGGCGTTTTATTTCCCCTCCACCGGGTAAGAACAGCAACAGATCTCCTTGTTCCTCAGCCACCACCCGCTGAACCAGATCCGCCAGAGCGCGATACCACTGAGCCCCATTGCGGGACAGGGAGCCAATGTCCCGGTGGTGCAGATCAACCGGAAAAGCCCGCCCACTGCTGGTCAGTAAGAGGGAGTTTTGCAAGCGCTCGTTGATCCGTCCTCCATCCAGAGTCGCGGACATCACCACCAGCTTCAACGGTATCTGATCACGATAGAGCTGCTGTGCCTGCTGGCAGAGCGCCAAACCAAGATCGGCCTGCAACGATCGTTCATGGTATTCATCAAACAGCACGACGCCATAATCAGCCAGCTCGGGATCGTTCTGCAATAAGCGCGTCAACACGCCTTCGGTCACCACCTCTATTCGCGTATTCGGGCCGATGCGCCGCTCCAGTGAGATTCGATAACCCACCGTATCCCCTACCGCTTCTCCTAATAAGGAAGCCATTCGTGCGGCGGCGGCGCGAGCCGCCAGACGCCTAGGTTCCAACATCAGGATTTTTTGGCCCTTTAACCAGGGAGCGGCCAGCAGTTCCAACGGCACGGCCGTTGTTTTACCGGCGCCGGGCGGGGCCTGTAAGACCAGGTTATCCCGCAGGCCGAGCTCTTCGCTCAGACGCGGAAGAAGCTCGGCAATGGGCAACTGACGGATTGATTCGGGCAGCAAAGGGTCACCATGGGTGGTCAGGCTAACAAGCTGGGAGTTTATCAATAAAAGCCGGCTTAAGCGGAAAGGAAGTTTACACCAATCGCTTGTCGTACCTTTTCCGACTTACAGTTTCTATACTCTGATGATCAAACAGCGGCCGTCGAATCTTTTACCGCATTCGACACTCTTGTTGATATTTGTCATATCGGCCGCCTGTTTTACCGTAAAAGAAAAGCAAGGCGCCCAAGCTTTGTTGAGTTATGTCAATACGAGCACCATTAGGCTGGGTATAGAATTCGGCCCATAACACAGAGCTAATAGATATCAACACACGGGGAATTCACTATGAAAAAATTGACTCTTTTGGCCGCGATTATCGCAGCCAGTACCGCGCTGTCTGGCCAGGCGATGGCCCGTGAAGCGGGTGATATTATTTTCCGCGCGGGTGCGGCTACCGTTGACCCCACCGGGGTTGATAGCGATGAGTTGACCCTGAATGGAACCACCTTGGCCAACACGGAAGTCAGCAGTATCGACAGCAATACCCAGTTGGGCCTGACACTGACCTGGATGATTACCGACAAGGTTGGTCTCGACCTGCTGGCCGCTACCCCTTTCGAGCATGATATCAAAGCTCAGGGTCTCGAAGGACTCGGCATCAACAAGGTGGGTAGCACCAAGCATTTGCCGCCGACTCTGTCGGTTCAGTATCACCCCATGGGCGGTACCGATTCCAAATTCCAACCTTTCTTCGGCCTGGGCCTGAACTACACCACCTTCTTCGATGAAGATGCCAGCAGCCAACTGGAAAGTGGGCTTAATGGCGTTACCGGTGTAAACGAGAAGTACGATCTGGATCTGGACGATTCCTGGGGCATGGCGTTCCAGGCCGGCGCCGATTACTTTATTACGGACAACATTGCACTCAATGCTACCGTCTGGAAGATCAATATCGAAACCGACGCTACCTTTAAAGGCAAAACATCAGGCACTAAAGTCAAAGCCAAGGATGTGGATATCAATCCCTGGGTCTATATGGTCGGTATCGGTTACAAGTTCTAATCGACTCGACTCCTGAGGTAGCAAAACGCCGGCATCTGCCGGCGTTTTTGTGAATAGATGCTATCGACCATTTTCAGCTATACATAAAAGCTTTTGATCAAGCGCGCCAGACCGACCGGCCAGTCATTGGCATGAATCCCAAAGGTGTGTAACAGTTTGGTGCTGTCCAAACGGCTATTGAGGGGAAACTTCCTGGTCTCATCCTCATCTGTTGCACTGATGATATTGAGCTGGTCCGTGGCCACTTCATCGTATTGCGACACTTCACGCAGAATCGTTTCCGCCAGTTCACTTTCGCTGACCGCGTTAACACCACCATAATGATAGGTTCCCCAAGGTTCGGCATTACAATCCAGCTGCTGCATGATCGCGACAATCACCCGAGCGGCATCATCCGCCGGAGTCGGATTGCCATAGCGATTTCCCAGTACATCGAAAGGATCGGGGGTTTTCAGCTCGGCAATGATCTCTCGCAATAGCTCAAATTTACGCTCACTGATCATCCAGCCCACACGCAAAATAATATGGCGCTCGCAGCGCTCTCGAATTTGTTGTTCTCCCTGCCAATAACTGCCTCCAAGCACCCCCAGCGGATTGGCGGTGTCCTTTTCGGTATAGGCGTCACTCTTATGACCATCGAAAACCATGTAGGAGGAGATATGCATCAGGACGGCGCCACGCTCATGGCATAATGTTGCCAGCTCACCAACTGCATCCCGATTCAGGGCGAAACAGCGTGAGGGTTCAGTTTCGGCCAGAGATGCGTTGCGATAACCGGCGCAGTTGATGACCAGATCGGGACGATACTTATCCGCTACATCCTGCAAGTGCCGGGTATCGGTCAGGTCCAGCTGCTCTTTGGTCGGGGCGTAATATTTTAGCCGGGTCTCATCCAGTCGCTGCCGTAAGCAGGTACCTGTTTGTCCACTGCCACCAATAATCAGAATTTTCATCCGTTTAATGTCACCTGTTTGATTCCATCCCGTTTAGGCATGATGGCCATGCACCAGCAGCGGCCAAGTTGGCAATAGTACCCCAGCGGCGCTTTTCACTGAACCTTCGTCCTGCCCCCTGAACCCAGCCACACCCGCGCATGACATTAGGCACAATTACCTATAGGTTCAGTCAGCCTGCAACAGGATAATAAACGACCTGCATGACGTAGGACAGCAACCGGTTTACCGGCCAATCCAGGGACGCCTTTTCGTGCAAGCCTCCATACGCCAAAAGATTATCCTTTTCACCGTGGTCCCCATCACGTTGATTTACGTGGTAATTTTTGGCTTTGGCCTCTACCAGAGCCAACAGCGGGCAACGGCCAACACCGAAGAGCGCCTGACCCAAATGGCCTGGCACTACGCCAGCAAAGTTGATGGCCACATGCGGGAACTGGCCCAGATTGCCCGCAGCACCGCTATTTTTCTGGAAAGTAACCCCGAGCAATCCTCCCAGCAACTGTACGAATTGCTGCGAACCAATGTGCGACAAAGCTCTGCTGTGTATGGCGCCGCTATCGCTTTCGTCCCTAATGGCTATCAGAATAAAGTCCTGTTTGCGCCTTACGCCTATCGTGACGATAACCGCGTAGAAGCCCTGGATCTGGCCAGCATCGGCTACGACTATACCCGCGGTGACTGGCAATGGTGGGAAATCCCCCAACGCAGCTGGCAAGGCACCTGGACGGCGCCTTACCGGGATGCCACCCCGGCGCAACCGCAAGTCACCACCTACACCACCCCCTTTTACCGCAACGGGCGCTTTCGCGGGGTAACGACGATCGATCTCAAGCTCGATACGATCAATTCCATCTTGCCTGAAAGTAATGAGCCAGGGCTGCAATTTGTCATCCTTAATCGCTCTGGTGATCTGGTCTATAGCCCAAAACCCGTGGGCGTCGGGGATAACCTGATCCGCATTGCCGCCGAAGCCCAAAACCGCGAGCTTTTGAAGCTGGCAGCCTCCATTGCCTCTGGCGTGGGTGGCACCACCAAGGCCCACCGCCTGAGGATGGACGATGAACAGCTCTGGATCAGCTATGCCCCCATCGACTCGTCCGACTGGGCCCTGGCCGTGCTTATGCCCGAATCTGTTGCCCTGGCCGGGGTACGAAAAGAAGCATTGATCGAGGCGGCACTCCTGGTGATTTCCCTATTGTTGATCATCGCCTCGGTCTGGCTGGTTTCCGGTTTGTTATCGCAACCGATCATCCAATTGCAAAGCGCCGTGCGCCGGGTGGCACAGGGCCAGCTGGACACCGACTTTGCCACCAATAGCCAGGACGAGATCGGAGTGCTGGCACGAAGTTTTACCCGCATGTCACGTCAGTTAGTCGCTCGGGAAGAAGCGCTGCGTCAGGCACGGGAGAACAATCTGGGCCGGCTGGTTGAAGGCATGAAAGGCAATTACTTCTATTTTGTTATGAACCAGAATATCGAAGTGACCTATGTCTCCCCTTCGGTGACCGATACTCTGGGCATTTCACGTCAGGATTTTATCGACAGCCATGACAAGATGTTTGGCGATCCGCTGCAAAACCCTCTGGCCGGTAACTATGCTCGCCAGGTGCTTGCCGGCGATAACCTCGATCCGGTTGAACTCCAGGTAATGCACCCCGATGGCCAGCTGCGCTTTATTGAAGTGTACGCCGTACCGGTGTCGAACCCACAGCGCCAGATAATTGGCCTGGAAGCCATCGCACGGGATATTACCCGCGCCAAGCAAACCGAGCAGGCGGTTATTCGTGCTCGAGACGAAGCAGAATCTGCTAACCATGCCAAGAGCCAGTTCCTGGCGAACATGAGCCACGAATTGCGCACCCCTCTTAACGGTGTATTGGGCTACGCCCAGATTTTGCAGCGCGAGCGCGGTTTCACCAGTAGCCAGGGTGAAAGTCTTCGTTCCATCGAAGAGTGCGGCCAGCATTTACTGTCCCTGATCAATGACATTCTGGACCTGTCAAAAATTGAGAGTGGCGATCTGGAAGTCAACGATGAAGCCGTGCACCTGGAGCGGGTTCTCAACAGCGTCTACAAAATGGTACGCCAGCGCGCGGATTCAAAGGGACTGCAACTGGAGCTGGACGTGGATCCTCTGCTGCCCACGGCTATCCACAGTGACGGGGTCAAACTGAAACAGATCTTGCTCAATCTATTGGCTAACGCCGTCAAGTTTACTCGTCAGGGCAGCATCAGAATGCAGGTTAAACTCTATGGCGGCCAACGCATACGGTTCTCGGTACGCGATACCGGGGTCGGTATCGAACCTGAGCAGCAGGAGTTGATTTTTTCCCCCTTCGGTCAGACTGCAGAAGGCCAGGAGATAGGCGGCACAGGATTGGGGCTTACTATCAGCCGTCGCTTGGTCAAGGTACTGGGTGGCGAGTTGGCCGTGACCAGCAGCCCCGGCGAAGGTAGCGAATTCCACTTCAGCATCCCGCTGATTACCGCCCGCGAAGAAGATGCCGTGGAAGAGCTCAACGATGACTGGGCAGACCTTTCCGACCCTCAGTTACCACCTGGAAAACAGTATCGAGTGCTGGTCGCAGACGACCAGCGGGTCAACCGGGATGTACTCACTCGGCTATTAGAAAGCGCTGGATTCCATACCCTGCAAGCCAAAAATGGCCAACAGGCTCTCGATATTCTGAGAAGCCAAAGCATTGACCTTGTATTGATGGATCTGCGAATGCCGGTGATGAGTGGATTGGAAGCGATCCACGCCCTGCATCAGGATGTCACCCTGAAGACGATTCCGGTCATCGCCGTGACCGCCAGCGTATTTGCCGATACGGTACAGCGCCTGGAGGCTTACGGGTTTAATGATTACATTGGTAAGCCATTCAACAGCACCGAGGTATTCCATAAAATTGCCTTGCAACTGGGCATTAGCTACCAACAATCACAAGCGGTGAGCAATGCTCCGGTTTTCGCCGATAACAACTTCCAGATCGATCATCGTCTCTGCCTCCAGCTCGCCGATCAACTGCAAGCTGCCCTGGAACTGGGAGATATCGAGGCCGTAAAGCATCTGGCCAACCAGCTTCGCATTGACTCCCCGCAAGCAGAGGAGCTGGCCTCCCAGATCGAACAACTGGCCCGCAGCTTTGACTTTGAAAACCTGGAAGCCATTTGCACGGCACTTCGTACTCCCCGCTCCTGACCCTCGCACAACATCCCCTTGCGGCCAGAGGCGGCACATTCCACAATAGGCCTAGATTTTCCTGAGCGATAGGTGCCCAAATGGATTCGGATAACCCCGGCAATGACGCCCATACAGCGGCGGGTGATACCTGCATTTTGCTGGTCGACGATAATCCAACCAACCTGCAGGTCTTGCTGCAGACCCTGAACGGCCGTGGTTACAAATTACTCATCGCCAAAAACGGCGAAAGTGCCCTGCGCATTGCTCGTAAGGCCATGCCCGCCGTAGTCCTGCTCGACATTATGATGCCGGGTATCGATGGTTACGAAGTATGCCGCCAACTTAAAGCTGATCCTGCGACCCGGAAAATCACCGTTATTTTCCTTTCGGCACTGGACGATACCAAAGACAAGGTAAAAGGCCTGGAGCTTGGTGCTGTGGACTTTATCACCAAGCCCTTCCAGTCCGACGAGGTCATCGCCAGGGTCGATATACAGCTCAAAATCCATCAACTGGAAGCCGCACTTTCCGCTCGCAACCGACAACTGGAAGCAGAGAACGAGCGTATTCTGGAATCCATGAGTGAAGGTATTTTGGGTCTGGATACCGCGGCGAATATCACCTTCGCCAACCGCGCCGCCTGCGAAATCAGTGGCTGGCAGGAAGGGGAGTTGATTGGCAGCGCATTTCACCAGCTTTTTTATGCCGGCAGCGACGACATTGCCATCGAGCATTCGATCATACAAATTACTCTGCAAGAAGGTATCCATCAACAACTCGAAGACGACACCTTTACCCACGCCAACGGCTCGCATTACCCGGTCAACATTTCCTGCAACCCCATTATGGAAGGCGGCCAATGTCGTGGTGCCGTAGTATTGTTTCGTGACATCTCCATTCAAAAGGAACAACAGCAAGCCCTGCAATCGGCCCTGGATGAAGTCGAGCACCAAAAAGAGAAATTAACTCATGTTTCTAGATTAAGCACCATGGGAGAAATGGCCGCGGGATTTGCCCATGAAGTCAATCAACCCCTGACAGCGATCTCCAATTACTCCCAGGTCTGCAATCGCTTTCTGCAGCAGGAACCCTTTGACCTTCCCAGTCTCAGTGAAGCACTGGATAAGATCGGCGTTCAAGCCCGCCGGGCGGGGGACATTATCGCCCGAATTCGTAGCTTCGTAAAAAAACCCGACCACGTATTGGAAGAGGTCTGCTGCAACAAACTGATTAACGATGTGGTCCGTCTGGCCGAAGTGGATGCGCGCAATAATTGCATGGAAATTCATACCGAACTGGCCGAAAACCTGCCCAACCTCAAGGTTGATCCGGTGCAAATTCAGCAGGTTGCCCTAAACCTTATTCGTAACGGCATGGAAGCGATGCGCGATGGCGAACGCCGTGACCTGGGCATTCGGGTTGAAACCCGGTTTCTGCCCGAAACCCATACGGTTCAGGTTTCGGTGATCGACCGGGGTTATGGCCTGCCCGATGATGCCGAGGAAAAACTCTTTACCCCTTTCTACACCACCAAGGAAAGCGGCATGGGCATCGGCCTGTCGATTTGCGAGACCATAATAAACTCCCACGGTGGCAAGCTGTTTTTTGAACGCCATCCGGAAGGCGGCACCATTTTCCGTTTTACCCTGCCGACCGTTTAGCGATTATAAAAAAGGCTCATCAATGATGAGCCTTTTGCGAACACTTTACTGACATCCACTGATTTTTCAGCAGCGACCTAATCACCCAGGGAAGGCAATAGATCTGAGCTCATCATGGTATTAAACACGCCCTCCTGGATCAGCGGCGCAACGGCGGCGATATCGTCGGCGAAATAACGGTCCTTATCGTAGAAAGGCACCCGCTCTCGCACCCGGCTTCGCGCCAATTCCAACGCATCCGAACTCTTCAGTGGCTTACGGAAATCCAGCCCCTGACAAGCAGCCAGCAACTCTACCGCCAACACCCCTTCGGTATTGTCGGCCATATCACCGAGACGGCGAGCCGCAAAGGTCGCCATGGAGACATGATCTTCCTGATTCGCCGAGGTCGGAAGACTGTCGACTGACGCCGGGTGCGCCAGACTCTTATTCTCACTGGCCAGTGCGGCGGAGGTTACCTGGGCAATCATAAAGCCCGAGTTAACGCCGCCATTATCCACCAGGAACGGCGGCAACTGGCTCAGGTGACTGTCAATCAACAGGGCCATACGGCGTTCGGAAAGTGAGCCTATTTCAGCAATTGCCAGTGCCAGATTATCGGCCGCCATGGCCACGGGCTCGGCGTGGAAATTTCCGCCGGATAAGATTTCTCCCTCATCGGCAAAGATCAGCGGATTATCCGATACGCCATTGGCTTCAACCTCCAACACCGAGGCGGCGTGTTCTATCTGTTGCAAACAGGCGCCCATGACCTGGGGCTGGCAACGCAGGGAGTAAGGATCCTGCACGCGATCACAACAGGCGTGGGAGTCCTCAATTTCGCTGTGACTCAGCAGCTCACGATAACAGGCAGCGACCGCACGTTGCGCTTTGTGCCCCCGGACGGCATGAATGCGATCATCAAACGGCTTGCGACTGCCCAGCGCCGCCTCCACCGACAGGGCTCCGGTGACCATACCGGCGGCGAACAGATTTTCGGCGGCAAATAATCCACGCAGCGCAAAGGCCGTCGAGGCCTGGGTACCATTGAGTAATGCCAGTCCCTCTTTCGGCGCCAGCGTCAGGGGTTTCAGTCCTGCCATCTGCAAGCCTTTGACTGCCGGCAAGCGCTCCCCGCGACAGAACACCTCACCCTCACCCAACAGGATTGAGCTCATATGAGCCAGTGGTGCCAGGTCTCCGCTGGCCCCGACCGACCCCTTGCTGGGCACTACGGGATACACACCTTGATTATAAAGTGCCACCAGCGCTTCTATCACCGACAAACGGATGCCGGAAAAGCCCCGCGCCAGGGAGTTGATTTTGAGGGCCATCATCAAACGCACCACGGCTTCACTCATGGGCTCACCCACCCCCGCCGAATGGGACAGCACAATACTGCGCTGCAAGGTTTCCAGCTGGTCATGTTCGATTCGGGTGTTGGCCAGCAAACCAAAACCGGTATTAATGCCGTACACCACCTCATCCCGATCCAGCACCTGCTGGATCACTTGCTGCGAGCGCTCAATCTCTTTGTAACAAGCAGGATCCAGCTCAATGGCAATAGCCCCATGATAAATTTGACGCAACTGGGCCAGAGTCAACGACCCAGGTGTTAACCGCATAGACTGGGACATTATTTCTCCTCCAACATGGGTAGATCTAGCCCTTGCTCGCGGGCGCAATTTTGCGCGATGTCGTAACCGGCGTCAGCATGACGCATCACACCCGTTGCCGGATCGTTCCATAACACTCGGCCCAGACGTCGCTCGGCCGCTTCGGTACCGTCAGCCACAATCACTACACCGGCATGCTGACTAAAGCCCATGCCAACGCCACCGCCGTGGTGCAGGCTGACCCAGGTGGCACCACCGGCAGTATTCAGCAGGGCATTCAACAGCGGCCAGTCGGAGACCGCATCGCTGCCATCGCACATGGCCTCGGTTTCCCGATTCGGACTTGCTACCGAGCCGGAATCGAGATGATCACGACCGATCACAATCGGTGCTTTAAGTTCCCCCTTGGCGACCATGTCGTTAAAGGCCAACGCCAGGCGCGCACGGTCCTTGAGACCAACCCAGCAGATGCGCGCCGGCAAGCCTTGAAAATGGATTCGCTCACGGGCCATATCGAGCCAGTTATGCAGATGCGGGTTATCCGGAATCAGCTCCTTGACCTTGGCATCGGTTTTATAAATATCTTCCGGATCGCCGGACAGTGCGACCCAACGGAAGGGGCCGATGCCCTCGCAGAATAACGGGCGAATATAGGCGGGCACAAAGCCGGGGAAATCAAAAGCATTTTCCACGCCTTTTTCCAGCGCCATCTGGCGAATATTATTGCCGTAATCCACCGTCGCGGCGCCTCGAGCTTGCAAGGCCAGCATTGCTTTAACCTGTACCGCCATTGATTGCTTGGCCGCCTCGACCACCTGTTCGGGATTGCTTTGGCGCTGTTTGATCGCTTCATCCAGCGTCCAGCCCTGGGGCAGATAGCCATTCAAGGGATCATGAGCACTGGTTTGGTCGGTGCAGATGTCCGGGGTGATGCCTCGAGCTTCCAGCTCGGCAAACACATCTGCGGCATTGCCCAGCAAACCCACTGAAATCGGTTTCCCCTCATGTTTGGCCTGCTCGATCATAGCCAAAGCTTCATCGAGACTGGTGGCCTTGCGATCGACGTAACCGGTGCGCAAACGGAAATCGATGCGGGTCTCATCGACCTCAACCGCGATCATGCTGAATCCGGCCATGGTGGCCGCCAGCGGCTGGGCGCCGCCCATGCCACCGAGACCACCGGTGAGGATCCAGCGGCCTTTGGCATCGCCTTTGAAGTGCTGACGAGCCATGGCGACAAAGGTTTCATAAGTGCCCTGGACAATGCCCTGGGAGCCAATATAGACCCAGGAGCCCGCCGTCATCTGGCCATACATCATCAAGCCCTGACGATCGAGTTCGTTGAAATGATCCCAGGTCGCCCAATGGGGCACCAGGTTGGAATTGGCAATCAATACACGGGGTGCATCGGCATGGGTCGGGAATACGCCCACGGGCTTGCCCGATTGCACCAGCAAGGTTTCCTCATCACCGAGTCGCTTCAACACCTCGACGATCTTGTCGAAGCATTGCCAATCCCGGGCAGCGCGGCCAATACCGCCATACACCACCAACTCTTCCGGGCGCTCGGCAACATCCGGGTGCAGATTGTTCATCAGCATTCTTAATGGGGCTTCGGTCAACCAGCTGCGGGCCTGCAGCTCCGTTCCCGTGTTCGCTTTAATCACTCGCGAAGCATCTTTACGATTATTGCTCATATTTACTCCTGAGACAGATTCGCACCCGGATCAAGCCGGGCACCCAATTGGTAGCGACTCCCCGGATGTAGCAGGCGAGCAAAACTCACAACCCCCTGACGCGACCAGGTTCGACGCTTGATTAACAGACAGGCCTCAGGCTGAACAATCTCCAGCTCTCGGGCCTGTTGACTAGTGGCCAATACCGCTTCCACGGTGTGCTCTCCACCGCTGAGTGGGGCTACCTGACTCAGGTAGCGGTTGGGCGTGATGGTTGAAAAATCCTGCTGTAGATAATCCGGCGCCAAGGCCGGGTTGGTGTATCGTTCTTCCCATTGCACCGGCAGGTCGTTATCCAGGTGTACAACGATGGAATGGTACAGCTCGCTCCCGGGCGGCAGGTCCAGCGCCAACGCAACCGGGTCGCTGGCTGGCTGGGACTCCATGCACAGGATGCGATTGCTGTAGCGGTGTCCGCGCTGGCTGATGTCATCGGCAATATTGCGCACTTCCAGCAGGGAGCCCACCGGTTTGCGTTCGGCAACGAAGGTGCCCAACCCCTGATGGCGCATCAACACACCATCGGCGGTCAGCTCCTGCAGAGCCCTTCGGGCAGTCATTCGGCTGACGTCGAACTGCTCGCACAGACTGTTTTCGGAAGGCACCTTGCTGTGCACAGGCCACACACCCTGCTCTATCTGTTCATGGATATAGCGTTTGATTGTCGCGTAACGGGGTTCGGTTGCCGGGTGGGCCATAAGGCGGTTCCTGCTGAAGACGTATAGAGCCAAGGTAAATCATTTAAGGCGGCCTCAGTCTACTTGTATATACAACTATAGACAAGTAGACTGAGGCAAATTCCTTGCACCGGGTTCTCCCGTGCTATAACAACCTTAGTACTTTGTCATTGCATCAACGGAGCGGCTTATGACTCCCCACTGGGATAGCCTGTGGACCAATGTCCGGTTAGCCACCATGGACCCCGAGATCGATTCCGGTTACGGCACCATCGAAGATGGCGCCCTGGCTATTAGTAATGGTCGTATCGCCTGGCTTGGACCGGCCAACGAACGACCGGACATTACTCCCGATCAGCAACATGATGGCCAAGGGGGCTGGATCACTCCCGGGTTGATTGACTGCCATACCCACCTGGTATTTGCCGGCAATCGCTGCCACGAATTCGCTTTACGTCAACAGGGTGCCAGCTACCAGCAAATCGCCGAACAGGGTGGCGGTATCCGCGGCACGGTACAGGCCACCCGCGCGAGTAGCGAACAGCAACTGTTCGAACGCGCCAGCCAGCACTTGCAGCCTTTTCTTGACGAAGGCGTTACCAGCATCGAGATCAAGTCCGGTTATGGTCTGGAAACCGAAACGGAATTGCGCATGCTAC
This sequence comes from Aestuariirhabdus haliotis, assembly GCF_023509475.1. Lineage (NCBI taxonomy): Bacteria > Pseudomonadati > Pseudomonadota > Gammaproteobacteria > Oceanospirillales > Aestuariirhabdaceae > Aestuariirhabdus > Aestuariirhabdus haliotis. The sequence continues at coordinate 142,395 of NZ_JAKSDZ010000004.1, forward strand.
GGGTCGCCAGGCGCCTGGCCCAGGAACGACCGATCACCGTGCACACCAGTTTCCTCGGCGCCCATGCGCTGCCGGAAGAGTTCGAGGGACGTGCGGATGCCTATATCGATCATGTCTGCGCCGAGATGATGACCGCCGTCGCCGCCGAAGAACTGGCCGACTCGGTCGACATGTTTTGCGAGCGGATCGGTTTCTCGCTGGCACAGTGCGAACGCGTGATTCAAAGCGCCAACCAATACGGTCTTCCGATTCGTATCCACGCCGAGCAACTCAGCAACCTGCGCGCCTCTCACCTGGCGGCGGATCATCACGCACTGTCGGTGGATCACCTGGAACATCTGGATGAAAGCGGCATTATGGCGCTGGCCCGTGCCGACACCGTCGCCACCCTGCTTCCCGGCGCCTTCTATTTTTTGCGTGAGACCCAACTGCCACCGATTGAGCTGCTACGGCGCCATGGCGTCAAGATGGCCGTGGGCAGTGACTTCAATCCCGGCAGCAGCCCCCAGGCCTCATTGCGACTGTCGATGCAGATGGCCGCCAACCTGTTCGGCCTGAGCCCCCAGGAGGTACTGGCTGGCGTGACCCGTAACGCCGCCCAGGCTCTGGGCCTGAATCAACAGATCGGTCAGCTACGCAGAGGTTTGCAGGCCGACTTACTGCTCTGGGAGATCGATGATCCTGCCGAGCTGGTATGGCACTACGGATTGCATCGTCCCCGTCAGATTATCAAGGAGGGCCAGGATGTATCAGGGCGCTGATATGAGCCTGTGGCGGGGTCGCAGTGATCCCCTCGATGGCCATCGTGGCGAACGCTGGCACCAGCGGGTTCGTCCCTTCCCCGTCAATGGTGAACTCCCGGTTGATGCCGGAGTGGTGATCAGCGGTTTCGGCTGCGATGAGGGGGTGCGCCGGAATCAGGGGCGAGTGGGAGCCGCAGCGGGCCCTGATGCCCTGCGCCGTGCCATGGCCGGTTTACCAGCCAATATCCGCACCCCGGTCTACGATGCGGGTAATCTCCGCTGTGAAGATGATCAATTGGAAAAGGCCCAGATTGAACTGAGCAATCATTGCCAACAGATACTGGATGCCGGGCATCGCTTGCTGTTGCTCGGAGGTGGTCATGAAATTGCCTGGGGCAGTTTTCGCGGTTTGCAGGAACATCTGACCCGCCATAAACCAGAAGAACGCATTGGCATTATCAATTTTGACGCTCACTTTGATCTGCGCAATCCCGCTGCAGGCACCAGTTCGGGCACTCCGTTCCACCAAATAGCCTTGCATTGTCAGGCCCAGCAACAACCCTTTCGCTATCTATGCCTGGGGGTCAGTGAGACCTCAAACACCCAGATTCTGTTCGACTACGCCGACCAGTTTGACGTCGAATGGCGCCTCGATACTGAGATGACATTGCTGCACCTGGAAGATTGCCGCAAGCAACTGCAACGTTTTATCAGCCAGGTGGATCGCATCCACCTCAGTATCGATCTCGATGTACTACCCGCTGCGGTTATGCCCGGTGTCAGTGCACCGGCCTGTCCCGGCGTGAGTCTCGATGTGGTCGAGGCCTTGCTGCCTTTGATCGCCGCCGCCCGCCATGAGGATGGCAGCCACAAGATGAAATTGATGGAGCTGGCGGAATACAACCCGAACTTCGACCCAACCGGTATCGGTGCCCGCGCCGCCGCACGGCTCGCCTATCGATTACTGACCGAATAGCGGCCATGAGCTTGACCGGCCGTGAAATTTATCGCTGCTATGACGAGCTGGGCTCTATCCAGGTGTTCGAAGACCATGACCGACGTTTTCTCACCTTTGACGGGGATGCGGAACAAAGCTGCGTATTACTCGAGCAACCCTGGAGCCCGGTTTATCAGTACTGCCAGGCCATGTTAATGGCCAGTGCCTTTTTCGATCAGCCGCCACAGCGGGCTATGATGGCCGGTCTCGGTGGCGGCAGCATGATCCACAGCCTGTTACGAATTCATCCGCAATTGCACCTTGAGGTACTGGAGCTGCGCGCCGCTGTGATCGAAACGGCCCGACAATTTTTCTTGTTAGACCGAGCTCCTGCACATCGCATTCATAATATCGATGCCACCCACTTTAAGGGGCATGGGGAGGGTTACGATTTAATAATCAGTGATCTGTTTCTGGATAACTGCATGAACCCGGCCCAACTTGCCGAAAGCTATACCGGACATTGTCAGCGCATGCTGAGCAAACGCGGCATTCTGGTATTGAACCTATGGCTGGAAGAGAAAAAATCCTATCCGGATGCGATCGCTTCGTTGTCACAGCAATTTGCGGGTCAACTGCTCTCAGCCGAAGTTCCGGAAGGCAATCTGGTGCTTTATCTGTTTAACGACAAGGCGCCTCCGTTCAGCCATCGCATCCTGCAACGCAATGCCAGAGCATTAGCCAAACAACTGGATGCACCCATGCAAAGAGTAGCTGCGGCCATTTCACGCCCTGCATTCAACTAAGGTCGCCGAGTCACCCCATTCCTTTTTGCGTACAATATTCGCCCTATAAAATCATGAGACTGGCGCATAAGAATCTGAACCAGTAAGCAAAAGGGAGAAGGCTACGGATGAAAATACCAGAGATATTGCTGTTTGAAGTCGAACACGCCCCCGGTAATCTGGCTCAGGTTCTGCAGCTGGTCGGCGAGGCAGGACTCACCGTAGAAAACCTCGAAGCGGTCAAACGCACAACCACCCATACCCAGTGGGAACTGACCATCGAAATCGATGAATCCTCACAGCACGATTTATGCGACCGGATCGACCAGCTTCCAACCGCTCGAATGGTCGGCCGCTCTGATCGAGTCTTCGATCGACACCGCGGCGGCAAAATCCGTACGGTATCCAACGTTCAATTAACATCGCAGCAGGTCCTGCGGGATATCTATACTCCCGGTGTGGCCCGGGTCTGTTTGGCCATCGAGCAAGACCCGGTAAAAGCCAGGGAATACACCAATATTCCCAATACCGTCGCCGTGGTCACCAATGGCACGGCCATTCTTGGACTGGGTGACATCGGTGCCGTCGCCGGCATGCCGGTCATGGAAGGCAAGGCGGCACTGTTCGACGCCTATGCTGACCTGTCCGGTGTGCCGATCCTTATCGAAAGCAAAGACCCGCAGGAGATCATCGATACCGTCACCTCCATCGCGCCCTCCTTCGGTGCCATTCAGCTGGAAGATATTTCCGCACCGACCTGTTTTGAGATTGAAAAAGCCTTAATCGGCAAACTGGATATCCCGGTGCTACATGATGATCAACATGGCACCGCCGTAGTGGCCCTGGCCGCCTTGCTCACCGCCACCCGACAGGTTGGCAAGGAGCTGAAACAGAGCCGAATTGGCCAGATCGGTTTGGGCGCCGCCGGCATCGGTATTTCTCGACTGCTACTCAATTATGGCGTTAAAGGCGTATTGGGTACGGACCTGAACGAAGCCGCCATGACGCAGCTGGAAGCCATCGGAGGCGAACGCGCCAGCTTGCCCGAGTTGATGCAGAAGGCCGATATCGTTATCTCAACCACCGGGGTCAAAGGTCTGATCAAGGCCGAGATGGTTCAAGAAGGACAGGTTATTCTGGCACTCACCAACCCTGACCCTGAGATCGAACCCGAAGTCGCCTTGCAAGCGGGTGCCGCATTTGCGGCCGACGGCAAAAGCGTCAATAACGTGTTGGGCTTTCCCGGCCTGTTTCGGGGAGCGATTGATGCCGGCGTCGTGCACTTCAGCGATCAGATGCTGATCGCCGCTTCCGAATGCCTGGCCGAACTGTCACCGGCAGGCTCATTGACCCCCGACCCGCTGGATCGCAAGGTTCATGACGCAGTGGCTTCGGCGGTGCGGGAAGCGGCATTAAAAGGGTAGATCCGGTTAACCTTCGAAGCGGCCTATCCCGGCCGCTTCGTGCATTGTTACCCTGTACAGCTACTGAGCCAACATGCGTACTTCCCGTTGCGGGAAAGGAATATTGATACCCTGATCCTTGAGGGCATTAAACAGGGCCAAATTAGTGCTGAATTTTACTTCGTAATAATTGGGAGTTGGGACCCAATAACGCACTCCGATTTCGATCGCGCTATCCGCAAAATTATCGATACCAATTTGCGGCGCCGGTTCGTTCGCCACTTCCGGAATGGCCGACAAAACTGCGCGCAAGCACTGTACCGCCTGTTCCGGATCGTCACCGTAACTGATTCCTATGCTGGTCTCCACCAGCATATACTGAAACGAGTTATGCAGAATCTCCCCGACAATATGCTTGTTCGGAATACTGATCTCCTCACCCTCTTCGTTGGTGAGAATCGTCATCGACAGGTTGATCTCCTTAATCACCCCGCAAACTCCCTGCACCTTAACGGTATTACCCACCACAAAGGGCCGGGTAAGAATGATGGTCACTCCGGCGGCGTAATTGGATAGCATCCCTTGCAATGCCAGGCCTGCACCAAGAGCCATAGCACCCAGGGCGGCAATAAAGGGCGCCACGCTGATGCCCAGTTTACCGAGAGCAATAATGGCCATCATCAAAATAACCAGTATGCGAACCAGGTTGGAGATAAAACCCGCCAGGGTGACATCGACGTTATGCCGCGCTAATTGGGCTGCCACCACACGATGAGCCTTGCCAGCCAGCCAGAGGCCCAGCAAAAATATGATCAGGGCACCCAGTATCTGGAAGCTGTACTCCACCAGAAACTCTGCCACCATGTTGTAGACACCCTGCAGTTGCGCGAGCTCCTGCTGCAATACCTCTTCGTCCATTGACACTTTCCTCACAAATAACGGCGATCATTTTCACCGGATAGATCACCAAGACTTTACTCGATAGTAGCACAGGAGTTATTCAAGCCCGTGCCGCAAGTTCCTCATGGAGCAACGCCAGGGCTTGCTGCACAACGATGGCGTGACGTCGGGCCAACTGCCACCGATCATCGTCATAGCCACCACCAATCACCGTTGCGATCGGAATGGCGCGTTCCCGGACTGCGCGCAGTACCAGCCGATCCCTGCGCTCCAAACCTTGCCAACTAATGTTGGCCCTCCCCAGCGGATCAGCTGTATAGACATCAACCCCGGCATCGTACAGAACCAGATCCGGACGCACCCGATCCAGGCAGCGCTGCAAAGTGGACGCGACGATTTCCAGATAGGCCTCGTCTTCAATGCCATCGGCAAGTCCCACATCCAGATTACTGCGCTGTTTACGCACGGGGAAATTCTTCTCACAGTGGATTGAACAAGTATAAGCATCATCCCGTTCGCTAAGAATCGCTGCGGTACCATCGCCCTGGTGCACATCGCAATCGAAAATCAAAACGCGATTGATACCCGGTTGCTCAAGCATCGCCAAAGCAGTCACAGCAAGATCGTTCAGGCAACAAAAACCCGAGGCCTTATCATAATGGGCATGATGGGTTCCGCCCGCCAGATGACAGGCGATGCCCCGTTGCATCGCCAGCAACGCAGTCAACACCGTGCCTCCGGGAGAAATAAAACTTCGTCGGGCCAAGTTCTCGGACCAGGGCAATCCGAGTTCACGAACTTCTTTTTTACTCAGGGTACCCGTGCGTAATCGCTGCAAATAATCAGGACAATGGGCGGCGACCAGCCATTTCGACAAGCAGGGTCCGGATCGATAGAGATTTTCGGCCCGGGCAACCCCCTGCTGGCGCAAGAACTCGTAGAGATAACGAAATTTCACCATGGCAAAACGATGCTGATCGGGAAAGTCGTAACTGTAGGAGGGGTGATAAACCAGGGGTAAAACCATGTTTCAATGACCTGTCGACCTAATCAGCTGAAGCGGAACACTTTAAAGCATGACCCTCTTGCTGCCGATAACCAGCAAACAGCCACAGGGCAGCCGGACCTATACTTTTACTTTTATAGACGGGGACCTGAGCGGGCCTGATTATGCTGATACTATAATCAGGGCACAGCCCGATTTCTGTCCATCGTTGCGGATTCCAAGATGACCCCACATCTCAAACCATTGTGTACATTCTCTACTCTGACGGCAATGTTGTTAATTCTGCTGTCGGGGGGAGTTCAGGCGGCGATTCCCCTACCGGCCGAGCAGTTATTTGCACCTCAGCCTCAGCAAATGCCCAAACTGTCTCCCGATGGCCGCATGATCTCCTTTCTTGGCCCCTGGCAACAGCAATCGAACCTCTATGTTCGCTTACTCGACAAGCCCGAACCCTTACCGCCCCTGATACCCGAAGAGGAAACCGCTGCCGAAACGGACACCAGCACTGAACAAGCGCCTCCCGGGAATACGGAAAACCCCACAGGAGAAGACAATGCAGCGGGTGAAGAGAAAACCGCAACAACGCCTGCGGCTGAAAACACTGAAGTCGATTCGACTACGCCCGACTCTGAAAGCCAAACAGAGTCAACTCCGGATACCGTACAACCGATAACATCTTCACCTCGGCCAACCTCACCACAAGCTGCGCAGGGCTACAGCTCCTCGGGCTCCACCCAAACCAGTCTCTTCCCCGATTATTCCACCAGCCTTTCACTCTACGAGCTCAGTGAAAAGGAACGCACCGCGCTCTATCGTGCGCCTATCCGGGTCAGTAATCAGCGGCTCAATGGCATCAGCCAATATGACTGGATATCCAATCATCAGTTGGTCTACGAAGTCCCCGATGAACGGCAACAGAGCAGCCAATTGTTTCTGGTCACCCCGGAACGTCGTGGTCGTCGGCAACTCACCCAGGACGGCCGAGCCTTGCATCATTTACTGGACCCTTTGTCGAACGACCCCGAGCACATACTGATCACCAGCAATCAGCGGGACAACCGAGTCAATGACGTTTACAAGCTCAACCTGGAAAGCGGCCAGCAGATACTCCTGGAAGCCAATTCCGGAACCATCATTCGCTGGCTGACCGATCGCGAAGGCAAGCTTCGCGCTGCCGTTAGTCAAAACGGGCTGCAGTGGGAGTTGCTGTACCGAGACGCCGAGTCGGAGCCGTTTCGAGTGTCCTATACCAGCCAATGGCCCGACCGGGTCAACCCGTTACGTTTTACCGACGACAACCTGAAACTCTACGTCAGCAATAATATTGATCGCGACACTTTGGCGATTCAATTGTACGACCCTCAACTCAATCAGTTACAAGACCTGCTCTACGAAAACCCGCAAGCAGATCTGGAACAGATTGTAGTGACCGGCGCGGAACAACGAGTAACCGCCGTCGCTTATGAAACCGATAAACCTCAATACCATTTTTTTGATGACAAAGATGCCGAATTGTTTAACGATCTTTTTCAGCGTTCCGGCCAACGCACATTGCAACAGATCAGTAGTACCAGTAATGGCAGCCGGTCCCTTTTTCGTATCCTGAACGATGTGGAGCCGCCTCGCTATTACCTTTATCAACGTACCGATAATAGTTATCGCGAGTTGTTTAACAGGCCGCCCTATCCATTAAGAGCTCAAATGGCGCCCATGATCCCCGTCGACTTCCGCGTGCGCGATGGCTCCATGCTGCATGGCTATGTCACCATGCCACAAGGCTATCAACGAGGGGCTATCCCATTTGTAATACTTCCTCACAAAGAACCCTATCGCGGACGTCACCATTGGGGATTTAATCCATTGGTGCAATTTCTGGCCAGCCGCGGTTATGGCGTTATGCAGGTAAATTATCGAGGCTCAGCGGGGTATGGAAAACAGTACGCCCTCGCGGGTCGCTGGGGCAATGGCATTATGCAGCAAGATCTGGCCGATGCGATCACCTATCTCAGGCGTCAAGGGGTTGCCTTGAAACATCGCATCGCTATTGTGGGTGAACGTTATGCGGGTTACGCTGCTGTCGCTGGTGCCGCCTTTGACCCGGCTGATTATCGTTGCGCTGCAGCAATGGCCGCCCCCCTCGACCCCTTCCATTGGCTTGAAAGTTTACCGCCCCAGGAAGAGGTCTACCGCGTTATGATTCAGCAATTAATGGGAGATCCGATTCAAAATGCGGCCAAACTGAAAGCCGATTCACCCTTAAGTGCCATCAACCAGATTCGAGCACCTATCCTGATCGCTCAGGGTCGACAGGATCCCAGAACCCGTATGGCTGACCTCGATAAATTGGTAACAACTATGAGAACACGCAGCATCAAGGTAGAAACATTGATCAAAGGTGATGAATACGGTCCCTTTAAAAAATTTGATAATCAACTGGATTTTTATCGAAAACTCGATCAATTCCTCGATCAGTGCCTGAACCGCTAGATGAGCAATGAATCTTCAGCGTCGCCAGTCTGTGTTCTCTGTGGGGCCCCCGATTGCGCACCCTTTCATCAGGATAAGTTTCGCCTTTACCTGCGTTGCCCCCACTGTTATCTGGTTCAGGTTCCCGATCACTACCACCTGAGCGCCGAACAGGAACGCGCCGAGTATGAGCTTCATAATAATGATCCGGAAGATCCTGGCTACCGGGGTTTCCTGTCACGCCTCAGTGTGCCCTTGTTCGAACGTTTGCCAGGTCAAGCTGAGGGGCTCGATTTTGGCTGCGGTCCCGGACCCGCCCTGGCCCGAATGTTCGAAGAGCAGGGATATTCCATGCGCCTGTTTGATCCTTTTTTTGCAAACCATCCTCAACACCTGGAAGCAAACTACGACTTTATCACGGCCACCGAAGTGCTTGAACACCTGTCACAACCGGCCGAAGTGCTAAATCAGTTGTGGTCAATTTTAAAGCCCGGTGGATGGTTAGGCATTATGACCAAGCTGGTCATCAGCGAAACGGCGTTTGCTAACTGGCACTATATCCGCGACCCAACCCACATAATTTTTTTCAGCCAGGAAACCTTTTTATTCTGGGGACGGCAGCATCAGGCAAGGGTCGAGTTTATTGGTAAAGATGTCACACTTATCCAGAAACCCGCGTCTCAGGATACCCAAATCTCTCGATGAAAATCTGGGTACCCATACTGTTTGTTTTCCTCTGGAGCACGGGTTTTATTGGGGCTCGCTTTGGCTTGCCTTATGCCGAACCCATGACGTTCCTGAGTGTTCGAATGCTGCTCAATATAGCCTGCCTCGGACTGCTCATTGTTCTCTTGCGTCCTCCCTGGCCTTCGCGACCAGACATCTGGCATATGGTTCTGGTTGGATTGTTGTTACACGGCATCTACTTGGGAGGCGTCTTCTTCGCCATTGATTTAGGCACTCCCACCGGCATCACCGCATTACTGGTTGGGCTACAGCCGCTATTAACGACGGCCATTGCGATTGTCTATAGCGGCTTTCGCCCTTCGCCCCGTCAACTTCTAGGACTGCTACTGGGAGTGCTGGGAATCGCCCTGGTGCTCTGGCCAAAGAGCACCTCGACCAGCCTTCCACTGGCAGGCATTGTGGCTTCTACTGCAGCCCTGGCTGGCATCACCCTGGGTACTCTTTACCAAAAGCGGTTTTGTGCCCAACAGCATCTTTTACAGAGCACTTTTTGGCAGTATTGTGGCGCCCTGGTATTGTTTGCACCCGCGGCCTGGTTGCTGGAAGATCGCACTATTGACTGGTCCCTGACCTTTTCATTGGCGCTTGCCTGGTCGGTACTGGTATTGTCAGTTATTACCATTTTGTTGCTATTGGTTCTGATACGTCATGGCGAAATTAATCGCGTAACCAGCCTGTTTTTTCTGGTTCCCCCTGCCACAGCACTGCAAGGCTACCTTTGGTTTAATGAAACATTGTCAGCTTTAGTCATCCTGGGAGGCATTATTACCCTGCTAGCCGTCTTTCTGATCTCAGCGGCCAGCACAACAAGTGAAGCTGATAATGAATAAAAATGTATTACTACTTTCACTCTGCCAGGCGTTACTGACCACCGGCAACGTCATCCTGATAACGGTGAGCGCGCTAATCGGACAAAGGTTGGCACCATCCACCGAACTTATCACCTTGCCGTTAGCGCTCCAATTCGTGGGTTTAATGCTCAGCACCATTCCCGCATCATTAATCATGCGCCGTATCGGTCGCCAACAAGGTTTCGTACTGGGCAACTGCATCGGTATTGCAGGCTCCCTCAGTTGCGCAACGGCGCTACTCAATCAGAACTTCACTCTCTTCTGTATGGGTTCCATGCTACTGGGTATCGGGATTGGTTTTGGCACGCTGTACCGTTTTGCGGCCGTCGATGTCAGCAATCCCGGTCAACAGGGACGTGCTATCTCACTGGTGATGGCCGGCGGAGTGATCGCTGCAGTACTCGGGCCCAACCTGGCCGTGTCGAGCAATCAGTGGTTCAGTGCTGCGCCTTTTATCGGTAGCTTTTATACTCTCGCTGCACTCTATATGCTGACACTGGTTTTCCTCAGCCAGGTTCGAATACCACGTCTCAGTCCTGATCAGCAGAAAGAAACGGGGCGTCCTATTGGCGACATTATCAGGCAACCCCTGTTTTTTGTTGCGGTCCTCAGCGCAACCCTGGCCTACTCGGTCATGAATCTGTTAATGAGTGCTACACCTCTGGCGATGGCACGCTGCGGCTTCAGCTTCGAGCAATCCGCCCGGGTGATCGAATGGCACGTGCTGGGCATGTTTTTACCCTCCTTTTTTACCGGTCATCTGATACAGAAATGGGGAGCACCACGGGTAATTCTGAGCGGATCAATACTGATGCTATTGTGCTGCGCCATTAACCTTGGTGGACAACAGGAATGGCAATTCTGGAGCGCTCTTACCCTGTTGGGAGTTGGCTGGAATTTTATGTTTATTGGTGCCACACAGATGGTAACCGGTGCCTACAGCGAACAAGAGAAGGCGAAATCTCAAGCCACTAACGAATTCATCGTGTTTAGCGGTGTGACCCTGTCATCCTTTAGCTCAGGGCCACTGGAATCAATACTGGGATGGACCACCATGAATCAGATTGCCATTCCATTGATAGCGCTGGTTATTGTCGCCATTTTTTTCCTGCTGCGAACAGAGCGATCCCGCCAAACCTCGCAGCAGGGCAATATCAATTAAGCCGCTTGCTATTTTGCCGATCGAATTTTAGCAAACTCTTCCATGCCGGCATGCAGGTCAGCGGTCACCTTCTGCGCCAGTGGCCGCTGAGCCAGGCGTTCCATAAGCTCTGACGCACCCGGCATACCTTCTAACAGATCTTTCTGAAACAGTTTTTTCGACACCTGGTTGGCCAACTCAACACTGTGCAGGAAAAAGATATCGGCATACCCAAACTCTTCACCAGACACATAAGGTGCAAATAACGCACGTCGTTTAAGGCATGCAACCCCTTTCTCTAAAGCGGCTTCGACTTCCTGCCGGGTTTCAACGCTTACCTTGCCACCAAAAAAGACCTCAGCGAAACAGCGTCGGGCAGGAAGCTCGATGTAAAGCTCCATCTCATGAATCAGTTCACGGACCTTGGCCCGAGCAAAGGCTTGTTGAGGATACAAGGGGACGCCGGGCTGGCTTTCTTCGATGTAATCAAGAATCGCACTGGTTTCTGTCAGGGGCCCCTGGTCAGTCACCAGACAGGGAACCTTACCCATCGGGCTGATCTCCAGATATTCCTCGCTCTGGTTGGGGTAAACTTTTACCTCTTCGAACGGGATATCTTTCTCCAGAAGTGCCAACTTAACCATATTGAAGTAGTTACTGACCGGAAAGCCATAGAGTTTCAACATGAAGGGTCCTTATTTTTGAATTATTGATAGATTAGGACAGGCTAGAGGTTTGTTACTGGTTACTCAAGAGAAGAACGCTCTCTTGCCGTCAGAAACCCTTCAGAGCAGAGCAGGTCTCGAGCTTCGGACCAATTTTTCATCTCCGTTATAATGATGCTTGTGTTGTCAGGAATGATATTTTTCAGATGCATATCCTTGAACAAACTATGATGCCGGATATTGATCTGCCGCGTTTGACCATGCAATGCATTCCAGACATAGAGTTCATTAAGCGGTAACTGAATACTGGGCGTGCCCAACTCCCACTCACTCAGATCGAGTATTTTAGCCCAGGAATCTGCACCCAACTGTCGTACTATTGCCCGCTGCTCTCGGCAATAGCGCTGAGCCGTTTCATCATTCCAGGAGCCATAACAATCGCACTCGATGACTCGCCCTGTGATCCTTATGCTATAGCTGCCATGTTCTCTCATGGCGGAGTCGACGCCTCTTCCGATCGTATCGGAATCATCATACGGTAACGAAGGCCTTCTCCCGGTAATGACTCGGCCTCTATACTGCCCTGAAGGTCTTCGGTGACCAGTTTACGCACAATATGCGCCCCTAAACCGCTGCCACCCTCTGAGGGTCGCGTGGTATAGAAGGGATCAAACAGCTTCTCCAGCTGTTCTTCGCTCAAGCCTTTGCCATTGTCCTCATAAATAAGACTGACGACCCCTGACTCTTTACGGGCAGTGATGCTAATAACGCCATTGTCCATCGCTTCGAAACCATGAACCAAACTGTTCATGATCAGATTGGTAAAGATTTGCGCTATAGCACCAGGCCGGCAATAGAGCACGATATCTCTGTCACAATCCACATCAATCCGGTGCTCAGTACGTTTGTGTTTATGGTGAAGCGACCTGACGATGCTATCGACGTATTCTCGCAAGTTTACTGTCCGCAAACGATCACTGGCTTCGTCAACAGCAATCAGTTTGAAGTCGGATATCAACTCAGCGGCACGCTGCATATTCATCCGTATCAATTCAGCGCTTTCCATACCACCCGCCAGATATTGTTCCATCAAGCGAATGGTTATTTTTCTATCCTTAAACAGTTTATCCAACTCTTTCATCTTGTTTTCGAGATATGAACTGCTCGTGATCGCGATGCCTATGGGAGTATTCAACTCATGGGTCACCTCGGCCACCATTTGGCCCAACTCGTTCAATTTTTGCGATGCCACCAATTGATCCTGGGCCCGATCAAGTTCCCCCTGAGATTGCTTGAGGGCTCGGTAGCTGGCCTTTAGCTCCTGTTCAGCCTGTAAACGCAACTCAACTTCCTTGGCTAAAAACGCCTCCCTCACTTCCATCTCATTCAGACTTTCCTGTAAAGCAAAGGTACTTTTTTCAACTTCTTCCGCCAGAGTTGTATTGTGTCGATCCAGCTCACGCCGATTTTCCATCAATTTATCAACCAAACGATTAAAGGTAGCGCTTAGTAAAGTCAGTTCATTTTCTTTTTCCTGATGAATATGGATTTTGTTCATATTGTGTAAATCCATACCCCCGATCTGACGAGCAAAGGAGGTTAAAGGCTTCGATAGTAATCTTCTGAAAACCCACAAGAACATAAAGATTAATAGCGCAGTCTTTAGCATGGCATTGAAAATAAGAAAGATAAGACTGACTTTGATACGCTCAAAAGCCACTTGATCGCTGGAGTAAATGGCGACCCTGCCAACCGTAAGCGAAGCCCCAGGAGAACCATAAACAAGAGGCATCTCGAGACCAAACAAACGCCCCGAGGCTCTGAAGCTGTGCGTCTGCTGTTGTGAATTGGCAAGTTGAGTGGTTCGCTCCGGAGTTACCCCTCGGCGGATACGGGTCTCATCGTCGAAATGGTAGACTTCAACTCCCACCACTGAAGGTAATTGAATCAGGCCGTCGATCAGCGCCGATTCCTGCTCTGGATTTATCTCCCACACGGCCTGCGCCAGCCCCTGCTGCAAACTCTCCAGGGTATGCTGCATATCGGTCTGGATAACATCTCGAGCACTGTAAAACTCGGCGACAACCTGTATCAAAGTGACGAGAAAGGTCAGCGCAAAGTAGATCGACAACACTCTTTTGAGCAGGGTTCTTGATAAACTGGTCATAGAGAAAAACGGTCTCACCCACAGATTTAGGGCAACCTTGATGAATTCAGAGTTGCCCTAGCACCAGCATAGGAAAAACCCGGACCATTTGCCATGTACACCAACCACAGTCACTTAAGACTCAGTACCAGCTTTAACCTTGCGAAGACTTCCCACATGGGGACCGCTCAATGATGCGCTGGTTGTTGCTTCCCCTGGCTCTGATGCTTCTGTTGGTCGCATTATTGATCGCCGGCTGGTTCTATAGCGTACAACGTTTAACTCAGGAGGAGCCTCTGGTGGAAATACAGTTTCGTCAAATTGCACCTCAACAGCATATGGCCACGTTAAGAGGGCACAACGGCTGCCAATGGGGACAATACGAACTCCTTGGCGACCAATGGCGCATCGACGCCCAATTTATCAAATGGAAACCTTTCGCAACGCTCCTGGGACTGGATGCCCGTTACCGGCTGGAGCGCTTGAGCGGTCGCTATTCTTCCGTCGCCGAAGCCAACCGTAAGCCTCATCGAGTTTACCATCTGGGTGAGCAATCAGCGCTTGATCTGGTGAGCATCAGCCAGTCGCTGGGGCCTTATAATCTGTTGCTCGATGCAGAATACGGCAGTTCAACCTATCAAAGCATCGACACCCTGAAAACATACACCGTCTACCGCACCCAGTCCGGTCTGATTGCTCGCAGCACGCCTCGAGAACTTCCACGATACCAGGACGGCAATCTGACCATTCGCATCAATCGCTCTTGCGACCAGAAAATTGACCTCTGGCAACGCGCCGCGCTGGCTAGCAACCAATGGTTCAGGAAACTCACCCATGTCGATCAGTAAGAAGAATATGAATTCCAGACGAAAGACTGTCAGTTCCGATTACCTGCAAACACCTGCGCCAGACAGCAAGCGGATTCGCCTTCATATTCTTTCTTTATTGGCTTTGTGGTTCGCCGCCGACCTAGCAATAGCAGCTCCGCTCCAATGTGCCGTGACCACGCCGTCACTTGCTGAGCTGGAGCAATTAAAACAGTGGGTCGAGCAGGCGCCAGCCCATTGTGATCCAGCCCGATTACAGCAGACCCAAAAGCGTAATGACGAGTTACAACAAAGCCTGTTTAACTGCCTCAACCGTGGTGCTCGAATAAAGCCTGAGACCCGACAGGCCCTGTTTGCTTATCAGCAAGCCGCTCAACAGCTGCAGGCGCGTTGCGGACGATAAAACAAGCAGGGCACAACCGGTTCTGGGCGTAATTAAAAGACCTCGTCGGGGCGCAGATCAAACAGCTCGCTATCTTGTAGATCGAGGCTGTCGTACAACTGGGTATCGCTTTCCCTAAGCTGCTTGAGATCCTCTTTCAGCTCAGGAGCCAGATCTTCGGTGATGACAATTTCAACCCGCCGATTTTTGGCTCGACCTTCGGGACTGGCATTGGATTCCAGGGGATGGGTCTCGGCAAATCCTCTTACTTGCAACCTCGACGGATCAATTCCATCACGGCCAATCAACAAAGCATGGGCAACCGATACCGCACGGGCCGATGACAGAGCCCAGTTAGATTCGAAGCGAGCCGTGTCAATCGGAATACTGTCGGTATGGCCTTCGATAGAGATCGAGCCTTCGACACTTTTCAGCACGCCCTGGATATTCTCCATAATGGGGTAAAACTCCGCCTGAAGCTCCGCCGAGCCAGAGGAGAACGAGCCGTTTTCCTGCACCCGAATGACAATTTTTCGAGCCTTTGTCTCGATCTCTATATTGCCTTGCTCAACCTGCGCATGCAGAGCAGTAGCCAGTTGCTGGGCATGGGTTTCGGTCTGCTCGATGACCTCCTGCACTCGCTTCGCGGTTTGCTCGTTTTTGATACCATCAACGGCGGCGCTCTGGCCGGTTTTGGTCTCCTGGCCTGGGGTGCAGATGATATCCAGATCCGGTTTGGTCATAGTGGTAGTATGTTGACGGATTTCATTGATCGGGGTCGGCTCCGGCTTGGCAGGACTGAACTCCTGCATAATGATGCTGGTGCCTTTGGGTATCTCCTTTAATTTGAGTTCCGACTGCACCCCGAACGCATCCCGCAGGGAACCCGCAATCTGCTTGAATTTAAGCGCGTTGATCTCGGAGAAAGACAACAGCAGTACGAAAAAACACATCAACAGCGACATCAGATCGGCAAACGTTGCCAACCAGCCAGCGACAGCGGGACATTCCGGACATTCGCACTCTTCATCGATGTCAGACATACGGACTCCGCAGGCATCGAATCAATACCAGTAACGCCATTACTCGGACTCCTCAACCTCTCGTGAAGACGATGGCAAATAGTTACGCAGCATGGAGGAGATCACCCTTGGGTTCTGTCCTTCCTGAATGGCCAGCAGGGCATCGATAATCAGGGATTTGGTCAGGGCTTCCTCATCCCGGCGCAAAGACAACTTGTCGGCCAGAGGCAGCGCCAGCATGTTTGCGATCATCGCCCCATACAAGGTGGTCAGCAGGGCCACTGCCATGGCCGGGCCAATCGACTTGGGGTCGCTCATATTTGCAAGCATCTGCACCAGACCGACCAGAGTACCAATCATTCCCATTGCCGGCGCGACATCACCGATCGCACTGAAGATCTTTGCCCCAAGTTCGTGACGACTAACCGAGAGCTTCATATCCTTGGTCAGCATGACTTTGACGACGGACGGGTCATGGCCGTCCACCAGCAACTGAATCCCCTGTTCCAGAAAAGGGTGGCTGGGCTCTTTCTCTTCCAGCGCCAACAGGCCGCCTTTACGAGCGGTGTCAGCCAGCTCAACGACCTCGTCAATCAGGGCGTTGAGATCGGTGGATTGAAATTTAAAGCTCTTTCCGGCCACCTTGAAGGCACCAAAAAATTGTTTGACCGTAAATTTCATCAATACCGCAAAAATGGTTCCGACAATGACAATCAACAATGAGGGCACATTAAAAAACATCCCCCCCGATCCGCCGAGAATCATCGCAGCAATAACAATACCGAAAGCCCCAAACAGGCCCAGTATGGTCGCTAAATCCACAGATCACTCCTTAGTCAGTTAGAGAAACAACCCAGCCCATTTTGTCCGGATTGAACACCAGACAAGGGTATTGCTGCAGTCGCCATTTCGTATTGTAGGCAACTTATCCCAAAACCCTTCTATTCTCCAGTCACTCCTTTTTAATATAGGCTCGAATGCCAACCCTGTGACATCTTTAACCACTAAAGTATGAAGATTGTCTGCGGTTTGACCACTGCAGGGCAGTTCGGTACTGTTGCGCCTTCATCATTATGAGCGATCAATCATGGCCAAAAAGAAGCCGGGATTTGCATTTGAACAATCCCTTGCCGAACTCGAAGCGCTGGTAGAAAAGATGGAATCCGGTGAGCTTTCCCTGGAACAATCCCTGCAGGCGTTCGAACAGGGTGTCAGCCTGACACGCGACTGCCAGCAAGCACTGACCTCCGCCCAGCAAAAAGTCGAGTTGCTGGTCGAAAAGGAGCAGCGACTGACCAACGAACCCTTCATTCCTGCAGACAGCGAATGAACATCGAGCACTATCTGAGTCAATGCCAGGAGCGTGTAGACCGCCAGCTTTTGCAAGTGGTGTCCCAGGCCCCGGTAGGCGCCGAACGATTGCGTGAAGCGATGCAGTACAGTCTGTTCAATGGTGGCAAACGGGTACGGCCCATGCTGGTACTTGCCAGCACCGAGGCCCTCGGTGGCAGTCCCGAGCTGGCTGTCGAAGCCGCTGCTGCTGTGGAACTCGTTCATGCCTATTCCTTGATTCACGATGACCTTCCTGCCATGGATGACGATGACCTGCGCCGCGGCAAACCCACCTGCCATATCGCATTCGATGAGGCGACCGCTATCCTGGCCGGGGATGCCTTGCAAACCCTCGCCTTCGAACAGCTGTGCCAATCCTCCAGCCCCCTTGATGCCCAGACCCAGCTGCAACTGGTACGCGCCCTGAGCAAAGCGTCCGGTATCCAGGGCATGGTGGCAGGACAAGCGATTGATCTGCAGGCCGTCGGCCAGCCCCTGACGCTGGAACAGCTTGAGCTGATGCACAATCACAAGACCGGCGCGCTGATCTGCGCCAGCGTTGAAATGGGCGCCCTGATTGCCGGTGCAACGCCACAGCAACGCAGTCAACTGAACGATTACGCTCAGTGCATAGGCCTCGCTTTCCAGGTCCAGGACGACATCCTGGATATCGAAGCCGATACTGAAACCCTGGGTAAAACCCAGGGCGCCGACGTGGCCTTGAACAAGCCCACCTACCCGGCCCTGCTCGGGCTGGCCGGGGCTAAAGCAAAAGCCAGAGAATTGCTGGAGGGTGCACTTAACGCTCTTGGCGGTTTTGATGAGCGCTCCACACCCCTGCGCGAGCTGGCCCGATACATCGTGCATCGCAGCCATTAGCGGAGTAGAATGGCCGGTCTACACGCCTTTTTCCCCTATAAGAACCGACAGATACCACCCGCTTTATGTTCCATGAAATACCGCGACAACGACCCGATACTCCGTTACTGGATAGGGTAGATTCCCCTGCTCAGCTGCGCGATTTTGACAGCCGCGAACTGCCCGAGCTGGCGAAACAATTACGCGAGTACTTGCTCTATTCTGTCGGCCAGACGGGCGGTCACTTTGGTGCCGGGTTGGGGGTAGTGGAACTGACCATTGCCCTGCATTATATTTTCAACACCCCGGAAGACAGACTGGTGTGGGATGTCGGGCATCAAGCCTACCCGCACAAGATTCTTACCGGGCGCCGTGAAGCCATGCTGAGCCTGCGCCAGCGCGATGGCCTCGCGGCCTTTCCTCGACGCAGCGAAAGTCCCTATGACACCTTTGGGGTTGGCCATTCCAGCACCTCGATCAGTGCCGCGCTGGGGATGGCAATCGCCTCACGCCTGCAAGGTAAAGACCGCCGCGCGATTGCTGTTATTGGTGACGGTGCCATGACCGCTGGCATGGCGTTCGAAGCCCTCAACCACGCCTCCGATGTCGACGCCAACCTGCTGGTTGTACTGAACGATAACGACATGTCGATTTCGGCCAATGTTGGCGGCCTGTCCAATTACTTCGCCCGCCTGCTGTCCAGTCGCACCTACCACAACATGCGCGAAGGCAGTCGCAAGGTGCTGAGCGGTATTCCCAAGGCCTGGGAACTGGCCAAGCGAACCGAAGAACACGTCAAGGGGATGGTGGCACCGGGCACTCTGTTTGAGGAACTGGGCTTCAACTACATCGGCCCTATTGATGGCCATAATCTCGATGCCCTGGTCAGCACCTTGCAGAACATGCGCAACCTGAAAGGTCCGCAGTTTCTTCATGTAGTCACCCAAAAAGGTCATGGATTTGCCCCGGCCGAGCAAGACCCTATCGGCTATCACGCCATCACAAAACTGGAACCCGAGGTGCCGGTCAAGCCCGCAACCCAGGTACCCAAGCCTCCCAAATACTCCAACGTCTTTGGTAATTGGCTAGTCGATATGGCCGAGCAGGAACCCAATCTGGTGGGCATCACTCCCGCCATGAAGGACGGTTCTGACCTGATCACCTTTGCCGAACGTTTCCCTGATCGCTATTTCGATGTAGCCATTGCCGAACAACATGCTGTGACCCTGGCCGCCGGCATCGCCTGCGATGGCGGCAAACCGGTGGTCGCCATCTATTCCACCTTCTTACAGCGCGCCTACGATCAGCTGATCCATGATGTCGCCGTGCAAGATCTCGATGTGCTATTCGCCATCGACCGCGCCGGTCTGGTCGGGGAAGACGGCCCGACACACGCCGGCTGCTATGACATCCCCTATATGCGCTGCGTGCCCAATATGGTGATCATGACCCCGGCGGACGAAAACGAAACCCGTCGAATGCTGAGCACCGGTTATCATCATACAGGGCCTGCGGCGGTTCGTTACCCTCGAGGCAACGGCATTGGTGTCGAGATCACCCCGACCCTCGACTCAATTCCGCTGGGGGTTGGTGAGATGCGCCGAAACGGCGGTTCGGGAATTGCCATTCTGGCCTTTGGCACATTACTTCACAACGCACTGGAGGCCGCAGAAACCCTGAACGCCAGTGTCGCCAACATGCGCTTTGTCAAGCCGTTGGATGAAAACCTGATTCGCTCATTGGCGCTTCAAGGCGAGCTTCTGGTCACCCTCGAAGAAGGGGCGGTCATGGGCGGAGCCGGCTCGGCTATCAATGAATTTCTGCAAGCCGAGGGAATACAGGTGCCGGTATTGAATCTGGGAATTCCCGATCGTTTTATCGAGCATGGTAAGCCAAGCGAATTACTGGCTGAATGCGGGCTGGATGCCAAAGGCATTATTGCCTCGGTGCAGGAACGCCTGACGACCAATCTGAATGTCGAACCGAAGCCAAACGCAGTCAAACGCTGAGCGCCAACCTGGGTGGTTTTCGAAAGATAACTAGGGAAGCGGTTACCACTCCGAAGCACTCATGTCTCCGGAGGTGTAATCCAGTGACCCAGCTTACCCGCCTTGGTTTGCAGGTATTTTTCATTGTGGGGGTTACGTCCGGTCTGCAGAGGACAACGCTCGGTTACCGCCACACCCACCGATTCCATCGCCTTTACTTTGCGGGGATTGTTGGTCATCAAACGCAGTGAGCTGACATTGAGCTGCTTGAGCATGACTTCACACATGCTGTATTCGCGCATATCGGCATCGAAACCCAGCTGTTCATTGGCTTCTACCGTATCGGCACCAGCATCCTGTAATTTGTAGGCGCGAATCTTGTTCATCAGGCCGATACCACGACCTTCCTGGCGCAAATACAGCAACACACCCCGGCCCTCTTCCGAGATCGCCTTCAATGCGGCTTCCAGCTGGGCGCCACAGTCGCAGCGCATACTGAACAGGGCGTCCCCGGTGAGACATTCCGAATGTACCCGAGCCAAGACCGGCTCACCATCATCGACCGTCCCCATACTGAGCGCCACATGCTCTTTACCCGTCTCGGTATCTTCGAAACCGTGCATGCAAAATACCCCATAAGGGGTAGGCAGTTTCGAGGTGGCGACGTAACGTATGGACACAGACAACTCCTAAAATTCGGCCACTGCAAGCGCAGTCGAGGGACGGCATTCTATCAGGACAGGCGGATCCTGCACACCATTAGCATGGCGTTGAATCCGGCCCATAGAAACGCTGAATGGGTTAGAATTTCTGCTCCAGCAGCAGCACGCCACCTTCCTCCTGCATGCGCAGATTTTTCAGGAAGCTCATACCCAGCAGCACCTTGGTGGGATAGGCGCCCTGAACCACAACCGCATAGATATTGCGCTGCTCAATACCGCCAATACTGACCCGGTCCAGGTAGATTTCGTGGGCCATGACCTGGTCGCTGGCCGTGGTAATAGGGCGCAACTTGCCTTGGGAATAATCGAGCCCTATAGCATCCGCTTGCACGGAACTCATAGCGATCATGGTCGCGCCGGTATCGACTACCATCTGCACCGATCGGCCATTAATCGCACCAAATACCGGATAGCTGCCTGAGGCTCGATCCAGGCTGACTCTTACCTGTTTCTGCTCGGCCTGGGTAAAACGGCTGTTGACCTCTTTCGATAACGTCAGGCGTTGCTCCTTGCCATCGATCAGCAACAGCGCACTCTGGGCATCCGCTTCCAGCAGGCGAACCCCCTTGACCGCCTTACGACCGGCTTTAAGCAGGTGACGTTCGCCATCGATAATAACCACTGCCGCGCCAGGAAACAGTCCCTGAACACGCACCTGTGGTGCCGCCCATAGCGGCGTTGACAGCAGGATCACCATCAAGCCACTTGCCAATACTTTGAGCAAACTTCGCACCTGCAACTCCCTGCCTGGGGCAATTTATTGGATAGATGAACCAGCCTCTGGTTCATTCCATCAAGCAAGCATTAACGCTGATGACGCACGATCATGATCCGAATTGAACGGCTGATAATCGGTTAGACCAGCCACAGGTGGAGCAGTTGCATCACCACTAACGCAAACAGACCCGCCAGTACATCGTCGATCATAATGCCAAAACCACCGCCTACTTTCTTATCCAGCCAACGGATTGGCCAAGGCTTGAGGATATCGAAAAAGCGAAACAGACCAAAGCCAATCACAATCCACAGCCAACCGGGGGGCGCTGCGATCATGGTGATCCAGAAACCGACAAACTCATCCCAGACGATGCCGCCATGATCGTGCACACCGATATCCCGGGAGGTGATCTCGCACAACCAGCAGCCAACAACAAAAGCCACCAACACCACCAAGAGATAATTGGCCAACGGCAAATATTGGAGCAACAGATAGAAAGGAATCGCGGCCAGTGTGCCAACCGTACCGGGAGCCTTGGGCGACGCGCCACTACCAAAACCGAAGGCAACAAAGTGAATCGGGTTGCGCCATACACTGGCTGGGGTATCTGCCATAAAAGCTCCGTTTAAAAATGTTGATAGCCGTTGGATACCAAGGGCTTGCCATTAGCATCCCGTAGACCCGTATCCGTACGAATATGCCCGATTGGCGTGCAGGACACCAGCGCACAAAGGGACGCTTTATGTTGATTCCAGAGCGTTTCTGGCAGGGTAAAACAGAGCTCGTAATCATCACCACCGCTGAGCGCCAGGGATTGTGCTTGGTCCGGACGAAGGGCCTGTAAGGCGCTCGACAGGGGCAAAGCGTCAACATTAACCTCAGCCCCCAGGCCACTGCGCTCGAGCAGATGCCCCAGATCGGCCAGCAAACCATCGGAGATATCGATTCCGCTACGGCCCCCCATTGCCAGTAGTTGTTGCCCCAGTTGCAAGCGTGGTTGCGGCTGATAATAACGCTGTAACAAAAAACGCTGATGACAATCGAGTTCATTGGCCGGCGCATCAAGGTAATCCAGCGCGCCAGCCCCATCCCCCAGCGTGCCACTGACCAGTATCAGATCGCCGATTCGGGCACCATCACGGCGCAGCGACTGCCCCCTGGGTAGGGCACCCTGCACCTGCAGCGTCAGGGACAAGGGGCCTCGTGTGGTGTCTCCCCCCACCAGGCAAATACCATGCTGGGTGGCTTCGCTGGCCAACCCTTCGGAAAAGGCTTGCAACCAGCTTGTATCAGCCTCGGGCAAGCTGATCGCCAGAGTAAAACAGAGAGGCGTTGCCCCCATTGCGGCCAGATCACTAAGATTGATTGCCAGCGCCCGACGGGCGATCAGAGTCGGGTCGGCGCTGGCCGGGAAATGCACATCGGCGACCAGAGTATCGACCGAAAAACAGAGTTGATGCTGGCTGGGCGGCTCAATGATGGCGCAGTCGTCGCCAATCCCCAGCACAACATCGGGATGGGGGTCGGCGAGCCCGGCGCGATCAAAGTAGCGCCGGATCAACTCAAACTCACCGGGCATCAGGATTTACGATGATTGTTCACTTCGGGAGAGCGTACGGCCGCAGCCATTTTATCGAGAATGCCGTTCACGTATTTGTGGCTTTCAGCGGCACCGAAACGCTTGGCGAGTTCAATGCCTTCGTTGATAACCACGCGGTAGGGCACATCGTGGCGACGCAATAACTCGTAGGCGCCGATGCGTAAAATCGTCCGCTCGATCGGGTCCAGCTCGTCGAGGGAACGATCCAGCAAGGGCTCGACGGCACCATCGAGTTCGTCCAGTTGCTTGGGAATTTCCCCCAGCAGCTCGCTGAAGTATTCACCATCGATCTTGCTAAAGTCATTATCGGTGCGGAACTGGGCATCGATATCAGACACATTGGCTTGCGCCATATGCCATTGATAAAGCGCCTGCAGACTTAACTGGCGTGCCTTGCGTCGAGCAGCGGGTCGAAGTTTGTTATTCCCTTGGTTGCTCAATTCACTCTCCCATTTCGTTCAGCAGATTGACCATTTCAAAGGCTGACATGGCTGCCTCTTCACCTTTATTACCGGCCTTGGTACCGGAACGCTCGACGGCTTGTTCGATGCTGTCCACCGTCAATACACCAAAGGATACCGGCACTTCCGACTCCAACGCCACAACACCCAGGCCTTTCACACATTCACCGGCAACATATTCGAAATGAGGCGTTCCACCACGGATCACCGCGCCCAGCGCAATCACCGCATCATAATTGCCCGATTTGGCGGCTTTCTTCACCACCAGGGGAATTTCAAACGCGCCCGGGCAGCGGATGATAGTAATATCTTCATCGCTGACACCGTGACGAGTCAGTGAGTCCACGGCGCCTTCGAGCAGACTTTCAACCACGAACGCATTCCAGCGACCAACAACTATGGCGTACTTACCAGGGTTTGGGGTCAGGTTTCCTTCAATAGTCTTGATTGTAGACATAGATAAATCCTCGTCGTCTTAAAGGCAGTTTTACTGCTCTTCACAGGAGATGTATTCAGTAATCTCCAGGTCGAACCCGGAGATCGCGCTAAATCGAATCGGCGAGCTGAGCAGGCGCATTTTGCCGATGCCCATTTCACGCAATATTTGTGAGCCGGTACCGATGGTGTGATAAGCCCCGACACCATCCCGGCCCGGTGTCCTGGGCTGCTGGGGGTTAAAGTAAGCGTCCAGGCACTGATCCATCGACAAACTGTCGTCGCTGTTCAGCAGTACCGCCACGCCATTGCCTTCCTCGGCAATACGCTGCATGGCATTGCGCAACGACCAGCTACCGCTTCCGGGCTGATGATTCCCCAGCAGGTCGCGCAATGTATCAGCCACATGCACACGCACCAGGGTTGGCTGATCCGCGCTCCACTGCCCCATGCTCAGCGCGATATGAGACTGATCGTGGATGCGGTCCTTGAAGCGGGTCAGGGTGAACTCACCAAACTCGGTGCTCAGGGTCTTTTCATCGATACGATCGACTGTTTTGTCATGCAGAATGCGATAGTGAATCAGGTCCGCAATGGTGCCGATTTTCAGGTCGTGCAACTCGGCAAATTTTTCCAGATCCGGACGGCGTGCCATGGTGCCATCCTCGTTCATCACCTCGACAATAGCCGCAGCCGGAATCAATCCCGCAATGCGGGCCAGATCGCAACCCGCTTCGGTATGACCCGCTCGGCTCAGGACACCTCCGGGCTGGGCTCGCAAGGGAAAAATATGCCCCGGCTGCACGATGTCCTGCGGTGTGGATTCCGGATCCACCGCACGCTGAATCGTCAGCGCCCGGTCGGCCGCCGAAATACCGGTCGTCACACCCTCGGCTGCTTCGATCGACACGGTAAACGGAGTGCCGTACTGGCTACCGTTTTCACTTTGCACCATCGAGGGCAAGCCAAGAAAATCGCAACGCTCACCGGTCAGGGTCAGGCAGATCAGGCCTCTAGCCTTGGCCGCCATAAAGTTCACCTGTTCGGTGGTGATCTTTTCCGCCGCCACAATCAGATCGCCTTCGTTCTCGCGATCCTCATCATCCATCAGGATAACCATCTTGCCCTGATGAATGTCTTCAATAATCTCTTCAATACTGTTGAGTTTCATATTCGACTCATTGCTCGCTGTTAGCGACGACCACGGCCAGTAAAGCCGTGCTGCGCCAGAAAATCCTGTGTCATGTTGCTCATCGGGCCTTGCTCTTCGCTTCCCTGCAGTAATCGCTCCAGGTAACGGGCGACAAGATCCACCTCCAGATTGACCCGACTTCCTTCCCGGTACTGGCTGACAATGGTTTGCTGCGCCGTGTGAGGAACGATGTTGAGCTCAAAGCTGTTAGCTTCTAACCCGTTCACCGTCAGACTGACCCCATCGACGGTAATCGATCCCTTATTGGCAATATAACGCGCCAGCTCAGCGGGAGGTTCGATGCGATAGCGCATACTGCGCCCCTCATCACGAATGCCCGTTACCTGGCCAATGCCATCGACGTGCCCACTGACCATATGACCGCCAAAGCGCCCCGTGGGTAGCATCGCCTTCTCCAGGTTTAACCTTGTGCCTACGTCCAACTCCGATAGCGTCGAACAGGCCAGGGTCTCCTGGGAAACATCGGCCCAATAACCACTACCGGTTAACCCGGTAACCGTCAAACAAACCCCATTGGTCGCAATGGAATCGCCTAGTTTAACATCTCCGAGGTCGAGAGCACCGCTGTCGACACACAACCTCATATCACCACCGCGGGCTTCGATGCTGGCCAGCTTACCGACGGCCTCAATTATTCCTGTGAACATGCTCGCCTCACTCCTTCGCCAAGCCCGTCGGTGTGGCGGTTATTCGCCAATCGCGACCAACGGCCCGCACATCGGTAATACTCAAGGGCTGGCTGTTGCTCATGCTAGCAATCGGCAAAGACAGTAGCGGTCGTGCTTCGCTACCCATCAGAACCGGCGCCATATAGACCACCAATTCATCGATAATCCCGGCGGACAGGGCAGATCCAGCCAGGGTCGCGCCGGTTTCCAGTAACAGTTCATTGCACTCACGTCGCGCCAATTCTTCCATCAAGGCCTTCAGGTCGAGCCTGCCATCATCAGCGGCCAGGCAGATCACTTCGGCTCCCGCCGCCTCAAGCGCGGCCCGGCGCTGGCGATCAGCGGCCAGTGTACACACCAGCAATGTAGCGCCCTCGCCCTGCAACACTTTCGCTTTCGGCGGAGTGCGCAACTGGCTATCCAGTACTACCCGCAAGGGTTGGCGCCGACAAATCTCACGGGCGTTCTCCAACCCCAGCTCGTCGGGTCGCACGGTCAACGAGGCATCGTCCTGAAGGATCGATTCCACACCGCTGACAATAGCACTACTGCGTGCCCTCAGGCGCTGCACATCGCCCCGGGCATCGGCCCCGGTAATCCATTGGCTCTCGCCCGAGGCCATCGCCGTGCGGCCGTCCAGGCTCATGGCCAACTTGCAACGCACGAAGGGTTGCCCTTGCTCCATACGCTTGATAAATCCGGGGTTCAATGCTCTCGCCTGCGATTCCAGCAGGCCACAAACCACCTCGATGCCGGCAGCCCGCAAACGCTCCATGCCCCGCCCGGAAACCTGAGGGTTGGGGTCTTGCATGGCGATCCAGACCCGGCTTACACCCGCCTTGACCAACGCCTCGCAACAGGGGCCAGTACGGCCAACATGACTGCAGGGCTCCAGCGTGACATAGGCCGTCGCGCCCTGAGCCGAATCGCCGGCCGCCGCCAGGGCATTCACTTCCGCATGCCCCTCACCGGCGCGCTGATGCCAACCTTCAGCCACTAATTGTCCGTCAGCCGCCAAAACACAGCCCACCCGGGGATTGGGGTGGGTGGTATAAAGCCCCTGCCGGGCTAATTGCAGCGCACGCGACATGCACTCAATATCGAAGACGGAAGGTTGCAATAGAGACATGGTCATTCATCCGCCACCCATCAGGATTGGTGACGTGGTTCCTTTTCCAGTCGTTCGATCTCTTCTCGAAACTCATTGAGATCCTGAAAGCGGCGGTACACCGAGGCGAAGCGAATATAGGCAACTTCATCGAGCCGCTGCAGCTCACCCATGACCAGCTCACCCACATCGAGAGACTTCACTTCGCGCTCCCCGGTGGCCTGCAATTTATGCTTGATCCGACCAATGGATTCCTCGATCTGCTCGACACTGACCGGCCGTTTCTCCAGCGCCCGTAACATACCAGCACGCAGCTTCTGGTCATCAAAAGGCACCCTGCTTCCATCCTGCTTAATCAGGCGCGGCATCAACAGTTCGGCGCCTTCGTAGGTGGTAAAACGTTCCGAGCAGGAGAGGCATTCCCGGCGTCGACGCACCTGGACACCCTCGGCCACCAGCCGGGAATCGATGACTTTGGTATCGTGGGCGTTACAGAATGGACAATGCATACAGTGAAGCCTGAAGAGGTGAACGGGAAAGGCGGGTCGGGATGGGAACAGCCTGATCTGGCTGTGAAGTCTACTGGCTTGCCCCTCAAAAACAAGTAGCAGGAGCCAACCGTCGCTCTATGCGGGGCCTGCAAACAATAACGCCCCCACAACTCAAGGCTGCAAGGGCGCTACTGGGTAGTCGTCGTGATTAGCCTGTATAAACCGGCAAACGCGAACAGATCGACAGCACCTTGGCCTTGACCGTGTCGACGACCGCCTGATTGTCGATGTCATCAAGCAGATCGCAGATCCAACCGGCCAGATCGGCGGCATCCTGCTCGTTAAAACCGCGGCGGGTAATGGCCGGAGTACCGATACGCAGTCCACTGGTCACGAATGGGGAACGTGGATCGTTAGGCACCGCATTCTTGTTGACGGTGATATTGGCCTTACCCAACACCTCTTCGGCATCCTTACCGGTAAATTCCTTGCCGATCAGATCAACCAGGAACAGGTGGTCGTCGGTGCCGCCGGACACGACCTTGATACCACGTTCCAGCAACACGCTGGCCATCGCCTGGGCATTCTTCACCACCTGGGTCTGATACGCCTTGTATTCCGGCTCCATCGCTTCTTTAAAACAAACCGCCTTGGCCGCAACTACGTGGCACAGAGGGCCACCCTGGCTTTCAGGGAAGACGGCGAAGTTCAGCTTTTTCTGCAGATCGGCGTCATCGTTAGCCAGGATCACACCACCACGAGGACCACCCAGAGTCTTGTGAGTGGTGGAGGTAACAACATCGGCGATTCCCACCGGGCTTGGGTACACGCCTGCGGCGATCAGACCCGCCACATGCGCCATATCGACCATCAGATAGGCGTCAACCTTGTCGGCAATGGTGCGGAAACGCTGCCAATCGACTACTCGAGAGTACGCGGAGAAACCGGCCACGATCATGCGCGGCTTGTGCTCCAGCGCCAGCCGCTCTACTTCGTCGTAATCGATCTCGCCGGTGTCAGGGTTCAGGCCGTACTGCACGGCGTTATAGATGCGACCGGAAAAGCTCACGGTAGCGCCGTGAGTCAGGTGACCACCGTGGGCCAGGCTCATACCCAGCACCGTATCACCCGGCTGACAAAGCGCCATGTAAACCGCGGCGTTGGCCTGGGAACCTGAGTGAGGCTGAACATTGGCATAGGCCGCGCCAAACAGCGCCTTGGCACGATCGATCGCCAGCTGCTCAACCACATCAACGTGCTTGCAACCACCGTAGTAGCGCTTGCCCGGATAACCTTCGGCATACTTGTTGGTCAGCTTGCTGCCCTGGGCTTCCATGACTCGAGGGCTGGTGTAGTTTTCCGAAGCGATCAGCTCGATATGCTCTTCCTGACGCAGCCCCTCTTCCTGCATAGCATTCCAGAGTTCATCGTCGTACCCGGCAATGGTCATATCTTTCGTAAACATGGTAACCCTCTTGGCAATGACATCGTCGAAAATTGGGCGCCGATTGTACAGCAAGGCAATGCTGATGGCATCCCAATTTGCTTCAACCCAACCCGCGGATCATTCATCATCCCTGCCCGAGCTGACTTCACGCTCAAACTCGGCCCTTACATACCCCACAATATCTAAACACGGCTCTCTTAAGGCCCCACTTGATGCCCCTGCCGTAGCTATCAGCAGGGCAGTTCGGTATATTTCTCGACTCGCACCAACCAGCAAATGCGGAATTCGACAGCCATGGCTCAATACGTTTATACGATGAACCGGGTGGGCAAAATTGTTCCTCCCAAGCGTGAGATTTTGAAAAACATCTCCCTCTCCTTCTTCCCCGGCGCCAAGATCGGCGTACTGGGCCTGAACGGCGCGGGTAAATCGACCCTGCTGCGCATCATGGCCGGCATCGATACCGAGATCGAAGGCGAAGCACGCCCACAACCCGGCATCAAGGTCGGTTACCTACCCCAGGAGCCCCAGCTGGATCCGGAGAAAAACGTCCGGGAAGTGGTTGAGGAAGCACTGTCGGAAGTCGCCGATGCCCAGGCCCGACTGGATGAGGTTTACGCCGCTTACGCCGAGCCCGATGCCGATTTCGATGCCCTGGCCGCCGAACAGGGACGCCTTGAGAACATCATTCAGGCCGCCGACGCCCACAATATGGAGCGCAAGCTGGAAGTCGCCGCCGATGCTCTGCGCCTGCCCGACTGGGAGGCCCAGGTAAAGAATTTATCCGGTGGTGAAAAGCGTCGTGTGGCCCTGTGCCGTCTGCTGCTGTCGAGCCCCGACATGCTGCTGCTCGACGAGCCTACCAACCACCTGGATGCGGAAAGTGTTGGCTGGTTGGAGCGTTTCCTGCACGAATACCCCGGCACGGTGGTGGCGATCACCCACGACCGCTACTTCCTCGACAACGCCGCCAGCTGGATTCTCGAACTGGACCGCGGCTATGGCATTCCTTTCGAGGGCAACTACTCGGCCTGGCTGGGCGCCAAGGAGGAGCGTTTGCTGCAGGAAGAGAAACAGCAGCAGGCCCGGGAAAAATCGATTCGCCACGAACTGGAGTGGGTGCGTTCCAACGCCAAGGGGCGCCAATCCAAGAGCAAGGCCCGCCTGGCCCGCTTCGAGGAGATGAGCTCCCAGGAATACCAACGCCGCAACGAAACCAACGAAATCTATATTCCCCCCGGCCCTCGCCTGGGCGACAAGGTGATCGAATTTGATGGCGTCACCAAAGCCTTCGGCGACAAGCTGCTGATCGACAACCTGAGCTTTGCCATGCCCAAGGGCGCCATTGTCGGTGTCATCGGTGGTAACGGCGCCGGTAAATCGACCCTGTTCAAGATGATTAGCGGAGTCGAGCAGCCCGACAGCGGCAGCATCAGCGTCGGAGAAACGGTCAAACTGGCGTTTGTCGACCAGAGCCGTGACGCCCTGGGTGGGGAAAACACTGTCTGGCAGGAGATCTCCGAAGGGCAGGACATCCTGCGCATCAATGGCTACGAGGTACCTTCGCGTACCTACGTCGGCCGATTCAACTTTAAGGGCTCCGACCAGCAGAAGTTCGTCAAGGATCTCTCCGGTGGTGAGCGGGGTCGCCTGCACCTGGCCAACACCTTAAAGCAGGGCGCCAACGTATTACTGCTCGATGAGCCCAGTAACGACCTGGATGTGGAAACCCTGCGAGCGCTGGAAGAAGCATTGCTGGAGTTCCCCGGTTGCGCCATTGTGATCTCTCACGACCGCTGGTTCCTGGACCGTATCGCCACCCACATACTGGCCTATGAGGGTGATTCACAGGTCAACTTCTTTGCCGGCAACTACAGCGAATACGAGGCTGATCGCAAGCAGCGACTGGGTGATGACGCCCAGCCGAAACGGGTCAAATACAAGCGCCTGGCCTAAGACTGGTGAGGCAGGTTCCGCCGACCGAGTCCCAGGCTCGTGCGGCGGCGCTTGCTCCCAAAGCAAAAATCACTATAGTTCTAGTTAGTCCATCGGTGTCATCGCCGTCCACTGAACGCAGGAATAATGACCATGTCTCAAGGGGATAATCCCAGCGAACGTCGTAACTTTACCCGCTTTGCTTTTGATGCCGACAGCGTCATGCACCAGGAGGGTAAGCGCTGGCCGGTGAACCTGGTCGACATCTCGCTCCATGGTGTACTGGTCAAGCTGGAAGAAAACTGCGCGATCAACCTCGACGCACCGGCCCTGATCCATATCACCCTCGATAGCGACCACCATATCGAAATGCACCTCGAATTTGCCCACCAGCACGATGGCCTGACCGGCTTCTCCTGCCAGCAAATCGATCTGGACAGTATCACCCAGCTGAAACGGCTGGCCGAGCTGAACCTGGGCGACCACCAAGCCCTGGAACGCGAACTGGGCACCCTGACCGGCTAACCGTTGGCCATCCTCAAGCTGTATGACTCGCTGCAGACTTTACCTGGCCTGAAGCCTGTCCCCTGACAATCGAATCTGATACATGGCAAAAGCAAAATCCCGCAAGGCTTTCGTATGCAACGACTGCGGCAGCGAATCCAGCAAGTGGCAGGGCCAATGCCCGGACTGCAAAGCCTGGAACACCATGAGCGAAATCAATCTGGGCAGTAACGCGCCCCATCTGGCATCCACAGCCCCACGCAGCGGTTTCGCCGGAGCCCTGAGCGATGTGCAACTGCTGGCCGATGTCGACGTCAGCCAGACCCCGCGCTTTTCCAGCGGCATTGAAGAGTTCGATCGAGTGCTGGGTGGCGGTTTCGTCCCTGGCAGCGCCGTGCTGCTGGGCGGCCATCCCGGCGCCGGTAAAAGTACCGTGCTGTTGCAGGTGCTCTGTCATATCGCACAATCAATGCCCGCCCTTTATGTTTCCGGCGAAGAATCCCTGCAACAGATTGCCAGCCGCGCCCAGCGACTGGGCCTGCCGACCCACCAGCTGAAGATGCTCGCGGAGACCAGCTCGGAAAACGTGGTCGCGGTGGCCGAACGGGAAAAGCCCGGCATCATCGTCATCGACTCCATACAGGTGATGTTTATGGCGGGTATCGACTCAGCCCCGGGCGGAGTGTCCCAGGTGCGGGAAAGCGCGGCCTTCCTGACCCGCTTTGCCAAACAGACCAATACCGTATTGCTAATTGTCGGTCACGTCACCAAAGACAACTCACTGGCCGGACCGATGACCCTGTCCCACATCATCGACACCCAGTTGATGCTGGGTAACAGCGACGATTCCCGCTACCGCATTATGCGCGCTACCAAAAACCGCTTTGGCCAGGTCAACGAGCTGGGCATCTTCGCCATGACCGAGCGAGGCCTGAAAGAGGTTCGAAATCCTTCCGCCATTTTCCTCAATCGCCACCAGAAAAATACCCCCGGCAGCATTATCAATGTGCTCTGGGAAGGGACTCGCCCGCTGCTGGTGGAGCTGCAAGCTCTGGTGGTCGAGTCCCAGCTGGGCAATCCTCGCCGGGTCACCGTGGGACTGGACCAGAACCGACTGGCCATGCTGCTGGCCGTGCTGAACCGACACGGCGGCATCTTTACCAGCGATCAGGATGTGTTCGTCAATGTGGTTGGTGGCGTTCGCGTCACCGAAACCAGCGCCGACCTGGCAACGGTATTGGCTATAGTCTCCAGTTTGCGCGACCGAGCCATTAGCCAACAGCTGTTCGCTTTCGGTGAAGTAGGTCTATCAGGAGAGATACGTCCGGTTGCCAACGGCCAGGAGCGCATTCAGGAAGCCGCCAAGCACGGTTTCAAGCAGGCGATCGTACCCAAAGCCAACCTGCCCAGAGAGAGCATTGCCGGTATCGAGCTGGTCGGTGTCACCAGTCTCGCCGAAGCCCTGGACCAGATTCAGGAGTGGAGTTGATGCCCCGGCCTCCGGTTGTGGTCGCCATCTCCGGGCTGGACCCGACCGGCGGCGCCGGTATTGCCGCTGACATCGAAGCGATCACCGCCATGGGCGGCCATTGCTGCCCCCTGATCAGCTGCCAAACCGTGCAGGACAGCCATGGAGTGACACGCGTTGAGGCCGTCAATAGCCAGCTGTTAATCGACCAGGCCCGGGTACTGCTGCATGATATCAAGCCCGACGCTTTCAAACTGGGCGCCCTTGCCACTGCCGAGACGGTTGCTGCGGTGAGGCAGATCCTCACCCCCTTCCCGGACGTTCCCGTGGTCATGGATCCGGTACTGGCCGGTGGTGGCGGCGGCAGTCTGGGTGGGCCGGCATTAGCCGCTGCACTCTGTGATCTGATGCCTCTGATTGAGATCTGTACGCCCAATATTCCGGAGCTAAAAACGCTGGCCGAGGCTTGCCAGGAACCGGACAGCGTCAGTGACATCGACGCCGTACTGCAACGCGGCTGCGGCTCCCTCCTATTAACCGGGACCCACGCCGCCAGCCAGCAGATTCATCATCGACTGTACCGCGCCAACGGGGAGGTTCAGCAATACCATTGTTCGCGACTGCCCGGCGAATACCACGGCAGCGGCTGCACCCTGGCCGCCGCTCTCGCCGCGCGCCGGGCACAGGGGGATTGCCTCGAGAGCGCCTGCCAAGCCGCTCTGGATTATTGCTTCGACAGCCTTGTAAACGCTTACTCACTTGGCAAAGGGCAGCTTTTCCCGGACCGTTTGCCCCGCCTCCGAGCTACAAAAGGCTCAGACGAATGAGCATCCACGGACTCTATGCCATCACCGACTCCCAACTGTTACCTCCCCAGCAACTACTCGAGGCGGTCGAGCAAGCCCTGCGCGGCGGTACCCGAATTCTCCAGTACCGTGACAAAGCTTCCGGACAAGCCCGGCGGCTTGAGCAAGCCCGGCGGCTCAAGCTACTGTGTGATCGTTATGCGGTACCACTGCTGATCAACGATGACCTTCAACTGGCGCTGGATTGCGATGCTGCCGGCGTGCATCTGGGACAAGGGGATCACACGCTGCAACAAGCAAGGGAAACACTGGGCCCCGATGCCATTATCGGCATAACCTGCCATGATTCCCTGTCTCTGGCCCTGAAGGCACAACAGGACGGCGCCAACTACGTGGCCTTTGGCCGTTTCTTCCCCTCCCACACCAAACCCGAGGCGCCGCCCGCGCCTCTTGAATTACTGCCACAAGCCCGACAACAGCTGCGTCTTCCACTGATAGCCATTGGCGGCATTACTGTGGATAATGCCGATCAGGTTATCTCCCGGGGGGCCGATGCCATCGCTGTCATCCACCACCTTTTTGCCAGCGACGATATCGAGCAGCGCGCCCGCGCCCTCAGCGCCGCCTTTGACAGTCTCTGAAGAGGAAATTGCATGTCTCGTTCTGAACAACTATTTGAGCAAGCCAAGATCAGCATTCCTGGTGGCGTGAACTCGCCCGTACGCGCCTTCAATGGCGTGGGTGGTACACCCGTTTTCTTCCAGCGCGCTGACGGCGCTTATATCTTCGACGAAGATAACAAGCCTTATGTCGATTACATCGGCTCCTGGGGGCCTATGATCCTGGGCCATAATCACCCGGCGGTGATCGATGCCGTAAAGGCCCAGATTGAACGAGGCCTCAGCTTCGGCGCTCCCACCGAAGTGGAAATCACCATGGCGGAGAAAGTCTGCGAGCTGATCCCCTCCATCGATCAGGTGCGCATGGTCAACTCCGGCACCGAAGCTACCATGAGCGCCATTCGTCTGGCCCGCGGCTATACCGGCCGCGACAAGATTCTCAAATTCGAAGGTTGCTATCACGGTCACGCCGATTCCCTGCTGGTAAAGGCCGGCTCCGGCGCTTTAACACTGGGCGTGCCCAACTCTCCCGGCGTGCCGGCCTCGGTCGCCGAGCATACATTGACCCTGCCTTTCAACGATATTGACGCGGTGCGTCAACTGTTTGCCGAACTCGGTGACCAGATCGCCTGCATCATCGTCGAGCCGGTCGCCGGTAATATGAACTGCATTCCTCCTGTCCCAGGCTTCCTCGAAGGGCTGCGAGAAGTCTGTGATCAACATAAAACCGTATTGATCTTCGACGAAGTCATGACCGGTTTTCGGGTCGCGCTGGGCGGCGCCCAATCGGTCTATCAGGTGACGCCTGACCTCACCACCCTGGGTAAAATCATCGGTGGCGGTATGCCGGTGGGTGCCTTTGGCGGTCATCGCGACATCATGCAACAACTGGCACCGGCCGGTCCGGTCTATCAAGCCGGCACCCTGTCGGGTAACCCGGTGGCCATGGCAGCAGGGCTGGCCATGCTCAACACCATCTCCACTGAGGGTTTTTACGACCAGCTCAGCAGCACCACGGCCCAGCTATTAAGCGGCCTGCAGGAACGGGCTGATAAGGCCAACATCCCCTTTACCACGGTGCAAGTGGGTGCCATGTTTGGACTGTTCTTCAGCGAACAAACCCGGGTCAGTCGTTTCGATCAGGTGATGGCGTGCAATGCCGAGCGTTTCAAGCGTTTCTTCCATCTGATGCTGGATCAGGGCGTTTATCTGGCACCCTCCGCCTTTGAGGCCGGATTTGTCTCCAAAGCCCATGGCGAGAAAGAGATTCAACTCACCCTGGATGCGGCCCAAAAAGCCTTTGCCCAGCTGTAAATGTTGATGCTGAGTACCGCCCTGTCGGATGCCGTTCTCTGCCTGAGCAGCGCCCTGGCACTGTATCTGGTCGTACAGCGGCACAATGCCAGCGAAGCCGATCGTCCCGCCGCACTTGGCGCCATGGTTGGCTTTCTCGGCTTTGTCCTGGCGGCACTGTTTGGCTCACTGCGCTTCGGGCTGGGGGAGCAATGGGCCGAGGTGCATTCACTGTTCAGCCAGGTCGCAACCTACATGTCGCTACCCCTGATCGCAACGGCGTTTCTCTGCCTCAGTCTACCCTGGTCGCTGAGTCGGCCAGGGTGGGGTCGCACCCTGCTGGGCTTGATGGTCGCCTTCGAAGTCGCACGGCGGCTGGAATGGGGCGCCGAGTATCGACTGTTGCTGGGGGGGCTGTCACTGGCCATCATCGCCGCCTGTTCAGCTTACCAGCTGCAACAGCAGACCAGGGTGGCCCTGCTGGGCGTAGCGGGCGCGGCTTGCAGCGCTATCGCTGCACTGGTCATCGGGACCAGCGGCAGCCTGTGGGGATGGTTGCGGGTGGATCTGTTCCATTACCTTCTGGCCCTGTCCAACCTCTGCCTGGGGGCGTCGCTTTTTTTCTTGTTCCGTCACCGCTTACAAAAGCAGATCCAGCAGGCAAGCACTTTAGCAGGTTAGTACGGACTTATTTACAAAGCCCCCTTCGCAGGTGTATAAACCCAAAGTGTCTATTGACTAACCTTTGCGGAATAATCTGTGCCCGTTTCACGAACTCTGGCCGTTCTCCTTGCCAGCACTTTACTGCTGTTGAGTAGCCCTTATTCGGGCGCACAACCCGCACCACCGGTCGATTACCTGAGCTTTGACGTCAACTCCCTACTGGTTCCCGCCTCTGAACGCTGCCGCATCGGGACACAGGAAACGGACATTCCCTATGCGCTTGCCGCCTGTGAACAAGCCGCCTCCAACGGCGATCCGGAAGCACAGTTCCTGCTGGGTAATCTCTATTACGAAGGCCAGATCATACCCCGCGACCCGGAACGTGCCCTGAAGTGGTTTCGCCGCGCCTCCGAACAGGGGCATGCCAATGCGCAGTACCTGATCGCCTTTATGCTCTACCGGGGCGATGGCACCAACAAGAACCCCACCGGTGCCTATATCATGATAAAAATGTCAGCGGTGAACGGCTTCGATGACGCCATGGACGCCATCGACCTGATCGCCGAAGGCCTCACCGATGACGAGAAGCGACGCGCCTTTTATACCCTGAGCCGTATTTTTAAAAGTTATCGCTCCAGCTTGGCCGTCACGCCATCGCAGCCAACCAGTATTCCGCTGAGCCTGCCAACCTATCAATAACTCAGCCCGTAGCTCAGCACGCCCACTGACGCTCATGATCCAGTAGCCAGCGTTTTCTCTCCAGACCACCTCCGTAGCCGGTCAACTTACCGTTTTTCCCGATCACCCGATGACAGGGAATCATAATAGAAATACGGTTATGGCCGTTGGCTGACGCCACAGCCCGGACAGCATTGGGCCGCTGCAGCGCTTCGGCCTGTTGCTGGTAACTGGCCGTGGTACCGTATGGGATCGAGTGCAAGGCTTGCCAAACCCGTTGCTGAAAGTCCGTTCCGGGGGCATCCAGCTGAACCTCAAAGGTGTGCCGTTGCCCTGAAAAATATTCCTCGAGTTCTTTTCTGGCCTGCCTAATATGATCGTTTTCGCCGCTAACGATAGTGGCCCGGAACAAGCGTTGAATATCCCGAAACTCCGTTTCCAGCATGCGCCGATCCACAAACTCCAGCAAACAAATGCCTCGCTCGGTCGCGCATACGAACATTGGCCCCAGAGGCGTGGTCAATCGGCTGAGCAATATCACCGATTGCTGCGGGTTATGCCTGGGGGATGCGCCCATCACTTTTTTGTAGGTGTAGCCAAACCCACTCAAGGATTCGTAGCCCATCTCGTAGGCGGTCTGCAACGAACTCTTGCCAGCCTTGAGTTCCTCCAGCGCCGAGTTGATACGGTACATGCGCTGATACGCCTGAAAGGTCATGCCATAGTGTTTATTAAACCAGCGGCGCACCAGGCTGGGGCTGATACCCTCGGCCTTCAGCCGTTCATCGGACACCTTGGATTTGGGATTGTCTATCACCAGGCGCAAGGCCTGATCAACCTGGGGAGGTGCCTGATGGCTATTTTCGGTAGGTCGACACACTTTGCAAGGTCGAAATCCGGCATCCAGCGCCTCTTTGAGGGTGGTATAGAACTCAACATTTTCCTTCTTGGGTTTCCGCGCACGACAGGTCGCAATACAAAATATCGAGGTAGTTTTAACCCCGACATAAAAAGTGCCTACATAAGCAGGCTCGCGATTGAGCAGCGCCTGATAAAAACGTTCTACCTGGCTTTCATCCTGAATCAACATAGCTCCATATTATCTCCACGTTTGCAGACCCAAGACGTTACCCAAACCAGACTCAGACTGACAACCAAAAACTGAACAGGCATTTTTTGCAGTACAACGGCTCGAATCGTTTGTCGCAAGCAGACCAGCTTCCTGACAATAGATCCCATTCACCAGAAATGCGCCAAGGTCGATTTTATTTGCTATGATCCCCGCCCCCGATTCATGCACCGGATTTACGTTCCGGCCGGCTATTAGGAATATTCGATGTCACAGATTGTTGTTGCAGCTCTTTACAAGTTCGTCACCCTCGATGATTACCAGCAGTTGCGAGCCCCCCTGCTTGCTACTATGGAAGCCCACCAGGTGCGCGGCACCCTGCTACTGGCACGGGAAGGTATTAACGGCACCGTCGCTGCAACCCGGGAGGGCATAGATGCCTTATTGTCCTGGCTGAAAAATGATCCTCGACTCGCCGAACTGGAGCACAAGGAATCCTATAGCGAGCAGCTGCCTTTCAAACGCTGCAAGGTCAAACTGAAAAAAGAGATTGTCACCATGGGCGTCGAGGGTATCGACCCCAAGCAGATTGTAGGTACCTACGTGAAACCCGCTGACTGGAACGCCTTGATCAGTGACCCCGAGGTATTGGTGGTCGATACACGCAATGATTACGAAGTGGAGATTGGCACCTTCGCCAATGCGCTCAACCCCCAAACTGAAACCTTTCGCGAATTCCCAAAATACGTGGAAGAAAACCTGGACAAAAACCAGCATAAAAAAGTCGCCATGTTCTGCACCGGCGGCATTCGCTGCGAAAAATCTACGGCGTACCTTAAAGAACAAGGCTTCGATGAAGTGTTTCATTTACAGGGTGGCATCCTGAAATACATCGAAGAGGTACCGCAGGAAGAATCTTTATGGCAAGGCGATTGCTTCGTTTTCGACGACCGAGTCGCCGTTAATCACAATCTTGAAAAAGGCCAGTACGACCAATGCCACGCCTGTCGCCGCCCCATTACCGAGCAGGATAAAACCAGCGAGAAATATCTCAAGGGTGTCAGCTGCCATCGTTGTTTTGACAGCAAGTCCGAAGCGCAAAAAAAACGTTTTGCCCAACGTCAAAAACAAATAGAACTGGCGAAAAAACGCGGGGAATATCATATGGGTAGCGACGCCAACGAAACCCTTAAAGCCAACCGGTTAAAAAAATATATTCAGAAAAAACGTAATGCGGAACCGCCGGCATCCTGAATCGCATTAGTCATTGATGATAAGAGTATTACCCCGCTAGGCCGCGCAGATTCCGTACCGGGGTAATACATCGTGCAACACATCAAGCTGGTGCGCCTGCAAGGCATCATGAAAACATTTCCAGTCGGAATTCAGGAAAGTGTTTTTAAAGGCGAACTGTTCTCTTCCCGTGTCAGCCCATGCCAGCTGACCAATCGACTTATGTTTCCAGGACCCTCGCCCCTTGGCAATGTATTTAACCGTCT
This sequence comes from Aestuariirhabdus haliotis, assembly GCF_023509475.1. NCBI lineage: Bacteria > Pseudomonadati > Pseudomonadota > Gammaproteobacteria > Oceanospirillales > Aestuariirhabdaceae > Aestuariirhabdus > Aestuariirhabdus haliotis. The sequence goes on from NZ_JAKSDZ010000004.1 coordinate 181,992, forward strand.
CGGAACCAAAAGAAAAACTGCCTTTGGCAATCTCGTTTAACCAGCGTTGATGACGCGCCTCTCCCGAATCCCCTTTTATCGATTTAATCAGGGCAAGCATTTTTTGACTGTCCCGGGGCGGTAAGCCTTCCACGGATTCCAGCGTCATACTGACATCCCCCTGTCTGAAGCATCGCATCGCCCTGCACATCTTATCCACGGCCTCAATAAAAATGGCCGAATTATCCCGCGCGACAGTATCGCCCAGACCGTTACGATACTTCCAAATCAGCCAGGGCTTATCCGGATAACTCAACGCCGCGCCATGGCCCAGCGGAAAAGACTCGCTCAAGAAATAATTAGCCACCTTATTGATATAGTTCTTATCCAGTTTGGCATCGTCGCTGGCCAAATTTTTTACCTTGTTAATTTTGTGATTAACACCCGCAAAGCCTTGATGCGCCCAGGTATCCGCGTACACATGCATGGTGATACCCAGCCGGTGCAGCGCATAGGGTTTATCCCGATGACGCGCACAGGAGCGCAGCATATCCCTGGCCACATAGCTGTCCGGGAAACAGACCAGTTTGCGAATAAAGGAGCCTCTGGGATTTTCTCCTGCCGGTTTACCCCCATTCCCTGGAAGAAAATGAAAGGGCACCCAGACCTGGTGGTTGGCCAGTTCATCGGAATTGCGATAATCCAACATCTTATGCGCTGATGAAATTCGGCGGTACATAGCATTGTTACTGAAATTAATAACCCCGGAGTTGGTCGCATCGTCAACGTATTGTGCGCTGTAAGCAATAACCGCCGCCTGCCGACGCCCGTAACCGGCCAGGCGAGCGGCAATATAGGTCATGGTGTGATGGCCATCTATCTGCATAGGAATCCCCTTGGGGTTCTCTGCCATTGATTGTGACTTTCCTGGCCCTTTAGCCAGCCGATCTTCTTGACGCTTGTTACCAGGAGGTTAGTCAGGCTGGCTCATGCGGCCCCAGGTTAATGGGTAAGCTTCGGGGAAAGGGCCATCCCGTTCAGGAAACAACGTATTGCGATAACTGATGGGCGTCGCAGCGTGCAGGTCATTGCAAAGTGTCACCTGACGCACCATCTCCGGAATCATCTCCATGCCAATGTACTTGCCCATGCATTCATGGGAGCCATAACCAAACACAAAATTATGATCCAGCTTTCTGTCCGGGTTGAATCGATCCGGGTCTTTATAGGCGTAGGAGTCGAACATGGCCGAATGAATCAAGAGTCGCACAATGGTGCCCGCCTTGATCGGAGTTTCATGCCGCGTGCCCTTGGCGATGGTGTAATCGCAACCGGCCTGGCGAAAAATATCCGGGCGAATGGGTACAAAGCGCAGGACCTCCCATACAATGGCGTCAAATTCTGACGTATCCTCTTGTCTGGCAAGGCGCTTGGCGTTTTGTAATAACGGAGGGTTCGATAATAAATATTCTACAACCTGGGCCACAGCTTGAGAGGTTGTTTCTATCGCACCGATGAGCAGGCCTCCCGCATTGACGCCGACCCTGACCAACGGAAAATCCACCTCTTTGGCAAACCGGGAACGCAACATTCTGCTGACCATATCGTCACAATTTGGCGGTGTTTCCCTGGCCATTATGCGATACAGAAAATTGCGTAGAGGGTGCCAGAGCATGCGAAAAATTCCGGCTAATTTGACCCAAAGAACTTTTCGAATCATCAACGAGGCGATATAGGCGGCCAATTCTTTAGTCGCTTGATCGTGCTGGTCAACTATCTGCTGGTATTCGCTGTCCGATACATTATCGAAGGGTTGATTATTAAACGCGTCATACTGATTCCAGTAAGACCAACGAACCAGATCATCCTGGTCAATGCCATCCAGACCGAAGTACTCCTGCACCAATGTCACCGGCACTTTTCGACAATAGCCATTCACCAGCTCTATCTCTCCCTGAGCACCGGACAATATCTGTCGAGCGGCTTCGGCCACCATCTTTCGAATACGGGGCAAGTCGTTACGGTTTAATAATCCCTGCATCAGGGATTTTTCACGGTAGTGCAATGCATCATCATCGTGGGCCATTAAATAGCCGTCATCCTTGTCCGTCACTCCCATCTTGGGTTTATACAGATCGACGGTGAACACCTTAGGCATCGATAACAGGTCACGAACATCGGTAAAGTTTGCCACCAAAACACATTCTGGCGTGACCAACACAGGGCGCTTCTGGCGGAGCTGTTTGAAAAACTCTCGCGGTTGCGTCTTGATCCAACGCTGAACCAGTGGGTATTTTTCACTGTCCGCGGCGGCATCATATCGGGCCAAAAAATCCTGGCTTTTCTGTACCCCGATATCCATAAAAAACCTCCTCCAAACCCCGACTTGGTAATGACCAATAGCACCCTATAGTGACTTCATAAACTCCACCAGATCCCAGCGGTCCTGTTCGCTCATGTCGCAAGCACCGTATTCATGACCAGTATTAAAATTACCGCGAATACTGGTATCAAAAATAAAACCGTCATACCCCGCACTGATAAATCCGACCCTGTCCGGATCAAATTCTCGAGCTCCAACCACAAACTGTTTCGGCCGAGTTTCCGGGCAATTCTCACCCGCTGTGGCCGGCAATAGCAGATCATACAAACTGGGCACTGAACCATTATGAAGATAGGGAGCCGTAGCCCAGATACCATTCAATGAGCGCGCGCGGTAAGCCAGTAAGCTATTGAAAGGCTGAGCCGTCGTATCCGCTGCATACTCGCCTACTTTTTCACTCTGTTTGACCGGGTTTTCCTTGAGTGTCATGACAAGGCTGTATAACCATTCGGCCATACGCCGGGGCCACCATTTATCGGCATCCGGAGTCGCCACCACACCGGAGGTAGTCGCCGTTAAAATCATCGCTACAGGGGCATCTTCCGGCATCACCAGATTGCCCACGGAAGATTTTTGGTAAGTGCCTTCAAGGTTGCCCGATTTACCCTGATAAAAAACGCTGTTACTGGCCATCGCCTTATCAGTACTCTCAGGATGATCAATCCCCACCAGTTTACCAATCATCAAACGATCGGCCGCGGTGCGATCGATCACCTGATGGCAACGCTCGCAGTGTTTGGCATACAGCAGCTGCCCACGGTTTTTCATTTCCGTGTCAATTTTCTCATCACCATCACGACAAGCTCGTTCATCCACGGGCACCTCTGTATTGCCTTCAGGCAGGTAATGTTCCCCCGTTTCCGAACGCTTGCAAAATGGCCAGCGCGGTGACACCAGCGTTATCAACTTGCGCTCCAGGCGCTGCAAATTGAACAGGTCAATAGACGATTTATAATTTACGATTTCTTTCTTGGTGCTCTGTCCGCTAATAAATCCCGCCAGACTAAAGCGCTTGAACCAGCCGCTCAATCCCGTTTCCCGGTGCCAGTCCAACACCCCAAACACCCCCATAACCTCGCCGGCATTACGCCCCAAAGGGCCGAGCTCAGCATTACTGGCAATTGAATTCCATTGCACATAGTCGGAATGCGTAATATCCCACAGGAAGGGATAACTAACCGGCGCGTTGGGTGAGTTAAACATTGTGTTACGCACACGCAGCAAATCGGTGCGACTCAAGGCAGGGTAACCCGGCTGGGTCGAGGTCAAATTGGCAAGAATCGCGGTTAACTGGTTATCATCCAGAATAATGTCATCGTCCGTCACAACCCCGTCCAGAACCCGGTCCACCTCGTCATCACTGAGTAAACGTTCGACGGCACCAGCACGCACAATCGTGACCGAACGCAGCAGAGTACGTACCTGCCGAGGATTGATCGCATATTGCAAAACCCGGTTATATATTCTGCCAAAGGCATCTAACCGCGCATAACCATAATCGACCCTCGCGCTCTGCCCGCCGGCTGCAGATTGAGTCTGGCAAAAGCGTTTATCCTCATCGGTTTTTTCCGTAACCCTGATAGCGCTATTGCAACTGAAGGTACTGTGATTCACCGTATTGTAAAGCTGACGAACCTGGGTCCACTTGATCAGGTCCTGCTCGACTTCGGCTTCGCTGGCGTAATTAATATTGAGTTCCAATACCCGTTCGACAAATCGTTTGAAGCGCGTATTCTCCTGATCCGAAGTCCGCAAAGTTTGCACCATGGCCTGGGTCATTTCTGTCAGGAAACCCACCATATCGGCCATGGCCGGGCCACCGTCGATACGCAGCGCCCGTTGACCAAAGTTGATCTGTCCGGTATGACAGGCGGCGCAGGTATAGCCGACGTAATCCTTACCCTGGTAACGCTCCTTGACAAACCCAACCGGCAAGGCGTCTGGATTAAAAGTTGTCTTTTTCTGAGGCAAGTAGCGAAAACGATCGACGTTTTCATCGCAGAGCAACCAGGCAGCGGTTTTACGCTGCCTTTCACAGGTTATCTGGGTCGATTGAGTTTCCGGATCAACAGATGGACGGCTATCGGGCTGCTCGAGAGCCAGAAAAAAATCATAAGGCAACAGCGCCGAACCCTGAGTCGTGTTATAAAACCAGAGGCTGTCGTGGCTTTCCCAGCCCTGATTAAGGTATTCCGGAACGGAGAAGGACTCATTAAACTGGCCATTACTGATCGCGATGGCACCACGATCCGGATCATTGTCCCAGTCTTCATACACAAGGGCGATAACCATTCCAACAAAGGGTGCAATCACCAGCAAGACCGCCAGGGCAATCAGGAATGATTTCGGCACATCGGATAAAAACAGCATCAAACGATACAGAAGTCGGCCAATCATACCTCACCCTTTGTTGTTGTTTCTGAATACAGAAGCACAACAGCATCATCTACAACAGGGGGTTAACTATCTGAATCGGCCCTAGAAAAACTTTTGCGTTCTGCGCCTAGCCATAAAATCGATCATCCGATGATCGCTCTGCTTCGTTGAATCAGTATCAGATTCAAGCACCGATGGACATCTGGACCGGGAAGCATACGTTCAACCAAATCACAACCTTCAACTTACTAAGGAGTAGCATTCTTCACCCATAAAATCCAACCTGACACCGCATTGTTTCGCTCATTATTAAGAAGTGCGATTAAAAGCTCCCTACAGCGATACCAAGGATCATTAACAGCAGTAAACATTGCTTATCCTGCGTTTGAAAGTGCAAACCAAGCCGTTGCTTCTCTGCTTCATCGCAAGCGAACAATTGCCTGGTAAACCATTTATCTTTAGACTCGTTTTCACTTTCAATGATCAAAAGCAAGCAACGATTTATGAGCACCGGCAGCTTTAACCAGATGATGGCATCGATTCAGGGTCAGCAAGACCAATTCGAAGCGCATATTTTCCCCTCATGGTTACAGGGAAGAGCGGCATTCGGCGGCCTGATTGCCGCCCTCGGCGTGGAAGCTCTGCTAAAAAGTCAGGAACACCCCAAACCTTTACGATCCATTCAGGTGCTGTTTTCCCATCCTGTCGCCGAAGGAACGGTCCAAATCCGGACGCAATTGCTGCGTCAGGGCAAAAGCGTCAGCAGCCTGCGTGCCGACATCAGCCAACAAGGGCAATTTTGCTGCTCGGTTACCGCCAGCTTTGGTGCCTCAAGAAACTCTGCCATATCGGTAGATGCCGAACCCTTGCCGCAGCTGACACCGCCAGAGTCGCTGCAACCCTTCCCTTTTATTGCCGGCGTAGTGCCCGACTTTATTCAGCATTTTGATATGCGCTGGGCCAAGGGCAACTACCCCTTTACCAACTGCCAGCAAACCACCCATGGCATCTGGGCACGCTTCAGGGAACAAGGACCCGCGTCGTTATCCCACTTAATTGCCATGGCCGATATACCGCCCCCCATCCCCCTGTCCATGCTGAGCCAACCGGCCAACGGCAGCTCCTTAACCTGGTCATTGGAATTTCTCGGGGATGGTTTCGAGGCCAATATGGAAGACTGGTGGCACGTAGAAACCCGGCTTCAGCAATGCTCTCAGGGTTATGCCCAGCAGGCCTATAAAATCTGGGCGCCCAACGGTCAACCGGTTGCCCTGGGAACCCAGGTGATGACGGTTTTTTCTTAATCCATTAAACATGTAAATTCACAATAACATCTTAAAGCAATTTCTGTTTATCACAGCAATAAATATAAATTTTTATTAGATTAGATTTTTACGCAGTAATGTAGCGCAACATATGGCTGCATATTATTGTGCGCTTGTCCGCCTCCCTCCTTCCCAGTAACCCTAGCTACACTATTTTCTTCTGAATGCATCATTTCTGAATTGTGCTGCCCATGTTCAGCACCCCTACCGACTTCATTTGACGTATATGTACTATGTTGATGAATAGGCATCTCAGGGATTCCAAGAGTATGCGTTGGACTTCCGCCCTTATGACTCAAGGGATACATTGAAGAGACACCAATTATTGTCCTTCCTTCTCCGTCAGCATATTGATCCCACCCACGCTCAGGACAACCTTTAGCATTTACGAATGCAACTACAGATCCTTTCTGCACACTATCTAATGCTAGCCGAGATTCAATTTTTTCCAAGCGCTCATGAAGCGGCCCTGTTACATCCTCCGGCAAAATTATATCTAATGCAGAATCAGAATAGTTTGTGTAGAAAACTATTTCGGCCCGAGGATAGCGAGTACCATTTAGACCATATATCTTAATTGGCTCATGTCGTCTATGACAGGTTATTGTTATAACTTCACTACTAATTGTCATTGGACTTTCAAGGTGCGGGGAGAGCTTTGTATCGCCATGCCTACATGTCGTATTCCTGCCGCCAACTCCTAGCAATCGTTGTGAACCCAACGTAGCCTTAAATACAACATGGATAAGATCTTCTGGTTTTTCAGGCGTATTATAATTAACAGAAATATTTGCTTCAGCACTAGCCAAGCATAACTCTACAGTTCGAAGTGCTCTTTCGCGAATTGTTGAAACTTCGCTGTACAACTCATGATCTGCTTTAAACATTGAAGCACTTCGACTACAAAATTTTTCATATGTCGCTTGCATTGAATCTTCATTCGTATCGCCTCCATATCCCAGCCTTAAAATTCGCTTATATACAGCTGAAAACGATGTTTTTTTTGAAGATGACAACTCATTATATGACTGCTTGATATTACAGTATTCTGAATGTGAAGCCGCTAAAAAAGCTTTATCATCCTTATAGAATGTAAACGACCTTAAAGCACTTTTAGCCATATCTGTACAGGCTGATATAACATCCCCTTTTGAGTGAGAGTCAAAAGAAAAGGTAACAAATATAAATGGCAGTGCTTTAATTAAAGTTTTCATTATATAAACCCACCTTTAGATCAGATATAAATTTGTTAAATATATTTATAATTTTTCATATCACTCTTACTTAATACCCCACCAACAATAGTTTAAAACCCAACAACAAGACAACAAGACAACAAATTAAACAAAAAACAGAAAATTAAACAGAAACAAACTAAGATCTAATTATATTTTCTAAATCCACACCTCATATAGCTCAAGTGAACTATTTCATATATATATTTATAATTAGTACTTATATTCTTCAATACAATCAACTCACCAAAATCAACAACTCATTCTGAGTATGAACATCAGTCTTTAAAAAAATTGAACGAAGCTGATTCCTTATCGTGTGATAGCTAACTTTTCTAGCATTACCAGCATCCTCAAGACTCATCCCTTTAGCTAACATACTAACTAACTGACACTCTGCTTTTGTTAAGTCATATCGTGCTCGAAGTAAGGACAGTCTATTTTTATTTGCTTCATAGGCATGACTAAAAATAGTTATCAGATACAATCCTGACTGGTTAACTCTCTCAATTGAAATAGGGTGCTTTTCATTATGAGTTATCAATCTAATACCATCATTTCTTGGCCACTCTTCCAACCATAAATTCAGAGGCTTATGGCGCACCCATAGCTGTCCACCTTTAACCTTTATTCCTTTAAAGGTATTTTCTTCAAACCCCTTATTTATACAGATCACGTGTGAGTTCGTATCTACGATCAGTGCAGGCTCTCGTGATCTATCAGCCAACATCGATAAAGAATAGTTTTCTCTTTGCATCAACCTCATTTGTTGTGCGGCTGAGAAGAAACCTTTCAGATGCTGGCAATAGTATTCAAGACGTTTGATATTATTCTGAGTAAAGTCTTTCGAACCATGCTGGAAGGCCATTAAGGCAATGCCATTTTTATTGCATTTCGCCGCACCCAATGAATAGCTTATCCCCATCGGCTTCAAGATATTCGCCTTAAACTCACTGGCGTCCAGTTCTGCTCTTGAAACCAAATCCGACCCCCTCATTACCTTTTGAGTATTCAGCTCCAGGTATCGGTTAAGCCATATATCCTGGTCGATAGAGGCGGAGTATCGATCCATAATCGCTTGATCATACCCTGTGAATGTACTTTGTGGTTCGCTTCCGCTTTGTATCAATGTCAGCTGGGCATTGGCCGCATCAAACTCACGCTCTAACCGCTTAAGCCCTTCTTTTAAAGCAACAGGGTCTGTCAAGCCTTCCATAAACAGCTCAAGCAGTTCGAATTCGTTATAAAGAACGCTATCCACGCTTTGCCCGCCTTACGTTGATATCGGCAGGCCACATTATGGGATTTTTAGGAAAGTTCCTCAGAACCTTATTTCTGATATCTATAAAGGCTATGGAGACTCGAGAAATAGTTGAGGATAAAAAAAACCTAAATAGAGATAGATTCATCTTGATGGCCCTCACAGACTACGCGCCACCAAAGCAAACAAACACCCTATGTAATTCGGCAAATACTGTTATATTTTTTGAGCATTCATTTATTAATTCTTAGAACACAAATGCGCTACCGAATTATAGATCCCTGAACACCTCCTGTTAGTTTTTTAGCTTCTTAACCAAACCTTTTTAAAACCAAAGTACTAAGTCTTTCTGGCGCATCCAATTACTATTACCGTATGACTTCAGAAGTCGATCTATCCGTTGATAATTTACAAAACTCTTATATCTCCGACTGTCGCGCTGAACATTCACCTATAACTCAATCACATTTCTTTCATATCTATCAGCCCGCGAATAATACGCCAAGCACAAGCACCAAGGCGCCAGAAAGCATTGCCCGCAATGAATTTCTTTTCAGTTTGGGGACACGCAGTGAAATAACCACACCACTGATAATACTGAATAATAAATTGCCACCAAACAAGATAGAAAATACCCAGAAGAAAATCCCTCCCAGCCCCTTATGTATCCATAACAATTGCTTCCAGAGGTCATGCTCTTTGATAATCAATATGGCCCTATCCGCTTGTGCCGAAGGCACCAAGATGATTTCACCTTTATAGCCATACCATTCATGCAACCCCTCTTCCACGTAATATTCTTCGTGCAAGCTGACTTCTGATACTGTCGGAAGCCGGTCTCGCACAATAGCTTCCGCTTCCTGCTCTGTCTCAGGCCAACCGTCGGCAAGTACAATTACGTGTTCTGATTCTGCGTTGAGGCCACCCTCAATATGGAATAGATACAATACGCCCGTTGCAATATAGAGCGCGGTCATAGGCAGAAAAAAGCACGCCAGGTAGGCGTGCAATTTTATCCATAGCATTCTGTTATTCGATCTCATAGCCGTCCATTATTCTCTCACTACCCGAGGAAACCCTGTACTTAGGGCACCTCTACCCAAGCATTTTCGATCAATACTTATAGCTAACGGAGAGTCGAACATCACGACCCGGCTCGTACAAGCCGGCAACAGTTTCCCAGCCCGCTATCTCGGAATAGTCGCCGACACTGGCGTGATCTCTGTAATATTCGTCAAACAGGTTCTGTACGGTAAAGTTAAGGGTCAGGCGGTCATCATTCAGCGGTAGCCACTGCACATAAATGTCATGCACCTGATAGCTGGGCTTATCGATTCGCTGGGTTTCACCGATCCAACCCAACTCAGCAGAGCGATGCAGCACTTCAACATTCTTCAAGCTCTCAACATAGGTAAAGTGCCAACCCATTTCGATGCTGTCTGACAAGCTGTACACCAGGTTAAGGTTCCAGGTATCTCCTAAGGAATTGCCCAGACCAACGTGCTCGTAGCCTTCCACGTCGTTGCCGTTGAGTTCGGTATTCATCGTGTGGTAGCTGGCTTGCAGGTTAAGTGCATCCCACTGATAACCAATCAACAATTCCAGTCCGTCGGTTTTCAGCTTACCGATATTTTCATAGTACGTGCTGTCCTCGGGCGCGGCTCCCCGACCTTGCTGATCGTAAATAACGTCATAAATATTGGAACGATACAATGACAGCTTGGAGTACAGATTATCGCCGTGATACTCGAGACCAAATTCGAAATTTTCAACCGTTTCTGCATCCAGCCCCGGCTGCAATGAAACAGCGTTTGGATTATGTTCCAACGTAAAGGTATCGCCGACTTCCTTGCCTCGCCTCGCCTCGGCATAGCCCGCTGTAAGCGTCCAGTCACCGCTCAGCGCATAAGCCAGACCGATATTGTTACTGAAACCATTGCTGTCGGTATCATGATTATAGGTAACCTGCTTCAATTCATAGTTGTCATAACGGCTACCAAAACTGAGCAACATCTGGTCGGTTATTTGCCAATGGTTTTGGATATAGACCCCTTCAACACTACCCTTTTCTTTAAACGACCCTATGGCTGGATCCCATGCCCAACCTTGCCATACCGAGGGATCATCCAAGTATTTGCTGCTGGCTTCGTCGTGACGATAATCGGCTCCATAAGTCAGCGTATGCGAGTCAAGGTAGGTGATATTACGAACGTCGAATCCGTAGGTTTCGATAGAGCCTTCATAGCGTCCCCAACGATCGTAGCGATCCTGCTCAATGGTCGATTCGGTGTAGTACGCGGTCGTTTCCAGATTAATCCAATCACTACTATTCAGCCGATGGTTAATCACCCCGGTCTTTCGCACACCATCCATAGGAAACAGATCATCATTTTCCAGCACGGGCCAGTTGGGTCGGGCCCCAAAATCACCATCCTCGTTGCGCTGTTCATAGCTCAGACTGATTGACTGATCATCCGTTAACTCACCATTGAATTTGATAAACCCGAGCTTTTGATCCGCCTCGGTCCCATACAGTTCGTTGCCCCTGCCATCTTCCATATTGTCGCTGTCGAGACGCGTGAAGGACGCGAGCATCCCCCAGTCTTCAGTCAATTTACCGTACCCGGTAACGCTGGTCTTATGGCCATCGTTGCTGAAGTAACCCGCTTTTACGATGCTACCGAACTGCTCGCCATCTCGCAGCAAGTCTGAGGCACTTTTGGTCTTGAAGCGGATGGCTCCCCCAATGGCACCGGCACCACTGGTCGCTTCACCAGCCCCGGCTTGCACCTCAACCGCTTGCAACAATTCCGGCTCGATAGACACACGCCCAATGTGGTGAAACAAAGAACTGGTTTGGGGCGCACCATCGACCGTGACATTGATTAAGGTATCTTCCAGACCACGGATATAAATTTTCTGGGCGATGCCGACCGAACCGCCGACCGACACCGAAGGTACATGGCGGAAAACATCGGATAAATCATTCGCCTGGTAGGTTTCTAACGCTTCCGGGGTAACAACGGTATTGGTCGCCTGCCCTACCACCACCACAGGTTCCGATTGAACGTTTTCGACGGGGACTTCGTCCGCAAAAATCGTCTGGGTTGGGATGGCGCTGGAACCGGCCAGCATGATCGCTACAGCACATCTCTTAGGGGTAACAGTCAGCATAACAGTGCCTTAATAATTCAAAAATAGGAATTATTCTCATTTACCGGGAGAAGGACAGGGGTTTTACATTTGTTACATCTACCGCCACCCCATGGCACAGGGTTAGTTTTCATTTTGGTGGCGGACAATGCCAGGAAAAAACAGCCTTCTCCCGAATGAAGGGCGGTTAAAATCGGTTTATGAGGCTTCAGAAATAACGCAGATAAACAGCCCATTCACCGCAAGGTCACGCCCAGCAGCTCAGGTTTTCGGGAGGGTTACCTGCATTAATAACCCGCCCGCATCCCGATTACGGGCATAGACACAACCACCCACGGCGGCAAGCTGCCTTCGAGCCAACGCAAGCCCCAAACCGAAACCACTATTGGCAGCCTGTCGTGATGGGTCGATGCGAAAAAAGGGCCGAAAGATCGCCTCCAGATACTGCTCAGGAACGCCCGGCCCACTGTCGCAAATACGTAGGGAATAGTCGTCTCCCTGGTTCTGCAGGGCGATATAAACCGACTCACCGACCGGCGAATAGCGCAGTGCGTTACGAATGATATTCTCCAACGCCTGCCCCAAGGACCGATGACTGCTGCGTTCCAGCACCGCCTCCTGAGGCAGTTCAGCCGTAATAATCCGGTCCGGAAATTCAAAACGGGCATCCCGGATAACAACATCGAGCAGATCAACCAGATCGAGAGTTTCATCATGAAGCCTGGGCCGTTCGTTATCCATCCAGGCCAAGGTCAGCGTGTCCTCAACCAACTTGCGCACGTGCACAGACTCGCGCCGAACCCGCTCCAGATTAGCGGACCTCTTGCCATCCTGAAGCAGCCCCTCTACAGCGATATCCAATCGGGTCAGCGGCGTCCGTAACTCGTGCGACAAGTCTGAAATTAGCTGCCTTTGATTGACGATCAGTTCCCCAATCCGAGCGGCCATCAAATCAAACGTTATCGCAAGATCAGTTAATTCATCCCGACGATTACCCAACAGTTTCTGCACCCGCACATCAAAATTACCCCGACTAAAAGCGCGTGTGGCTTTTCCCAGCTGACGCAGGGGCAACATAATATGCCGATAGAGAACAACCGCCACCAATGCCAGCAATACCATTGGTAGCAACACTTGAAGACTCAGCTTGACATAGTTCCAATAGGAACCTGGACGCATACGGTCTGGCAATCGGATCAATAAACTGGCACTGCCATCACTAAAGGGAAGCTCCATTACCGGATTCTCGACGAAGTACAGGTGGATCTTCCAGTCGACGTTCCTACCCAGACTGTAATCGTCCGAATACTCTCCCTTTGCTGGATCACCTGCAAAAAAATGAATATCAGATCTTGCCACCGAAACCCAGGTGTTTTCTTGCCGCTCGAGTTGATGCAACCATCGATTTAATGCCGGTAAATCTCCCGACAAGAAAAGCGTTTCTGCTTCACTACACCATCGCCTCAGCTGCTCTCTATCCTCAATATGAATAATACTCATATCTTCTTCGGCATTGGATGTTACCAGACCAATAACGTAAATCATAGCCACAACGCCGGTCGCAATGATCAACCACATTTTCCAGAATAAACGGCGCCTCACGCGATGCAATACCCTTTGCCATGAACCGTTTGCAAGCGTTCGCCCGACCAGCCCGCCTGGTTCAGCTTACGTCTGACCCGGCTAAGATGCATATCCAGACTGCGATCATGAGCTACCAGCCTGCGATTCAGTACGCTTCGGTAAAGGTCGGCCTTTGTCAGCAATTCACCCTGTCTGCTGATCAGTTCACTCAACAACCTGAATTGAATAGGTGTGAGTTCCAGCATGCGACCATTAACGGACACCACCCTGTTACTGGTATCAACCTTTAAGCCGTTAAGATGAAGCTCGGTCACCCCGGCCACGCCATTCGTGTCACGACTGCGCCGCAGAATAGCGGCTATTCGCAGTAGTAGCTCGGTAGTATTAAAGGGCTTACTCAGATAGTCATCGGCTCCCAGACTTAAACCGTGGATCCGCTCCTCTTCGGCGCCCCTTGCGGAGACAATAACAACCGGGATTTGATGGGTTTGTCGGAGTTTAGCCAGTAAGGAAAGCCCATCAAGCCTGGGCAACATAATGTCCAATACAACCAGTTGATAGGATTTACTCGTAAGCATCACCAATGCCGTTTCGCCATCGTGGCATTGATCGACACAGTACCCGGCCGCCCGCAATAGTTGGGTCAGTTGCTCATTGAGGTCGGTATCATCTTCGACCACCAGAATATCGCTACCGGGTGGTTTAGTGGCAGTACGCATTAGAATTATTGGTCTGGCCCCAGAGGACTGGAGCCTGCTCGATCCTGATTATTGATAAGTACCCAGCGGCCCACAGCAAGGGGCAGCACTGAGATCAGGGAAGCACTATATCAAAATCAAATAATAATGGGAATTATTATCATTTAATGACTGATTTCAAATTATGGCGTAGCAGGGTTTTCTGCCGCCAAGGCCAGATCTGCATCGTTCGCGTTATCGGCGCGCAACAATTTCCTGAGATACAGCTCGACGGCAACAAAGGCAAAAGGCACGATGGCTGCCAGAAAAACAAGTAACCAGCCAAAGATAGACCAGCTTCGTTTATGGGATACCTGAAGGGACAAGACCAAATAAGCGCAAAACAGCACGCCATGCATAATACCTAGTGGAAAAACATATTCCCGAGAAATAAACCCAATCGTCACCGCCAGTATCAGCAAATAAGACAAACCTTCCAGCCAACTCACCCATCGAAATGCTTTCAACTTCTACTCCAACTTATCGTTAATTGGTTTATCTACTTCAAATGCTACTTATGCCGCATACACTGCCATTAATCAACAGGACAAAATTACGAGCATTGTCGATACAGAAAAAAGCTGATCATACTTGCGTATTTTCATGCTGTAAATCAAATGTAATCAATTAGAAACCGACACCAATCCTCCTGAAATGAGTTTTATTGATTTGAGGTTACGCACGCATTATTACCTGAAAATCGTATAATCATTTATATATCCTATAGTCACTCATAGAATTCTGTGACCTCAAACGCTGGCTTTTCTAAATGACTTCTAGACTCACCCTTAACAATGTCACCGTTGCTAAGATTCCTTTCAGTAGAAATAATTTTTATTGCCTTACACTTTGAAATATCGGTCGAATACCAATAACTAATGCCATCTTCATCTGCACAAGCAACAGCGGCTCCGAAACGTACATTCTCACTATGTACATAGCGTGTAAATGTTGACTCTCTATTAGAGTCTGGTTCAATCACGAGCTTTTTATAGGTAAATCCATAAATGGTATTATCTTTTGGGGATATGCCGAGCTTCTGAATGTATAAATGGCTATCTTCGATACCATCCCCATCCTTACCTAAAGCCATAATATAGGGCCTATTGGATCCATTCGAGCCAGCACCAATGAGGGCCGTCGCACTTGAAACTACACCTTTTACAGAGCTTGATTTCCATAGTGAGGTACCGGGATATCGCCACCAGGCCACCACGTTGGGATTATCAACAACACTCTTTCCTGAAAGATCATCCCAATCAGGACACATACCCGTACAATGGGTTGCGATCACATATTCCCGAGATGTTTTATCATCAAAAAAGTAAGCAACAGCTTCCAGATTTTTACTGCTTTTTATCCTCAGGTGCTTTAATTCACTAAGCTTATTATCGCTATATTGTATAAATCGTATCTCACTACCAGATTTTCCACTCGACAAATCGTTAATTGGAATGGCAATACGATTTAGTAGCATTTGAATACCACCGGGATGCCCCCCTCCGAGACGAATTACAGAGGATTCGTTACCATATATACTTGCCATGACCAGAACCCCATCACCGCCCTTACTAGAATGGGTAAAAAACATTTTATCCTGATACACCGCCAGCCCTTGAATATGATCCCCATTTTCATAACTTGGCATGTTGAATTTATTGGCTCTTTCACCATATTCAATATCAACTTCACGGCCGAAATTATCAGATCCCAGTCTATCTAAAATATACTTGGTTGAACTATTCGATCCTATCTTGCCAACCCTCCCTCCCAACCATTCCTTATATGTGTCGCGGATAGCTGTAAACGAATGTCCCTGGCCATATTGTTTTTTGGCATAACCTACACCCGAAAAAAAATAATAGGAATTTTGGTCTTTAGCAAATACTGCAGCGGTTACCGGTCTTTTCTCATTCCAACCAGACCAAGCAGTTCGCTTAGGAGGGAAATCAGGACTTCCGCCATGAGAGTGTCTTGTATAGTTAACACCTTTGAACAAATAGTATTTCTTGGATTTTGAATTATAAATTACCGCATCTGGATTTCCGCTACCCCATTCAGATGGCCACCCGGACCACATACTTACTGGTCGTGGATACCCCTTATCGAAGGGCTTACCAAAAGGTTTACGAGCATACTGTCCATCTTTAAAAAAATAGTAAACTTTCTTATCACTATTATAAACTGCAGCATCTACCTTACCATCCTTCCACGGCCAACCTTTCCAGCCCTCAGAAATGGGTACTGATGATTGTGTTGGTTTTCCATAAGGTTTCTTTGCATATCTATCACCAGAAAATAGATAATAGTTTTTACTATCGCTGTTATAAACAATAGCGTTGAGATAATTGCTTAGCTTTTTTTCAGCGGAGAAAGAGCTTTCAATTGGCGCAAGAAGACTGATAATAAGCAAACATACAGATAAGCAAGTTTTTTGAGATAACTGCATACATAACGTCCCTTAGAATGATTCCTAATTACTGATAGGATCCAGTCTAGTATAAAAAAATGATTTGACTCCCTACCAAGATCTCACTATAGCCGTTATCTCGATTACTGATCGCACAATCATCTCATTATCTGTAGGAATCGATTCTTCCTTTCTACTTCGCGGCACAGAATTCAATTATTGGGATGGATCTATTTAAGATCGATTCCAACATACCTTTCGGAATCATCAACAAAAATCGTTACCTATGACTCTACTTAATAATCAGGAGAGGGTTAAACCCTCTCCTTTTTTCATGACAAGTATTACTCGTCACTATTAGTGAATCGAATTTCCCGACCCGCAGCAAACGCATTCGCTATCGCATCTCGACTTCGCTCACCATTATAGTCAAAATCAATGATTCCAGTAGCTGTAACCCTGGTAATTCTCAGCTTTATGTTGCTTGCAACCATAAACATAAAGGCAGCGCCAAGTGCTGCGCCCACGGTTATTGTGCCACGAATGAAGGGGTTTTGGACATCCATACAATTACTGGCTGAATCAAATGTAACGCCTTTCGATTTCCGATACTCATCGCCACTCGAAACCGCTAAAGAGTTACTCCCCTGCCCCTGGTATACACATTTATCCATCAGTCTGTTTTCACTTTCCGTAAGCTTCAATAAACTCTTAGTCAGGTCATAGTGCGAAGCGGCCATCAATGAGTCACAAGGGTTGCTTCCTTCTGAACCCGAGAATTGCAGAGTGGGCGACTGATAACGACTACTAAAGCCATGTGCTGTGGGGGCAGCTTGCAAGCCGGTAGTTTCACTATTACCGAAATATGGCGTAGCGGAGTATTCCGGCGCGCTCCAGGTATTGTTACTGCCAAGGGTAATTTGGGCATTATTCTTCCCATCCTTAAAGTCGAACTCCGCGGCTCCCGACGTAACACTGGCCGTCAAAACCTCATTCTGGGCAATCGTTGTTCCGGAGGTTAACCAGAATTTTACATTGGGCGTCATGGTTAACAAGAGTCCATTCTGAGCAGCCGTCGCCCAGGCTAGCTTTTGGTTGACAGAAAGGCCAAACACAAAGGTGTCAGACGGAATCTGTGGATTCGCACCAACCGTATTGATAAATAGCGAGCCAGCCGATCCATTATTTTGTAGGTTTGTAAATTTTGGAACCTGATTGGCCACTACAAAATCAACGTAGTTATCAGCGCCCGCTGCTGTAGAAACCGTTGTCGGTAGTGCTCCTTGCCCGACAATAGTTCCTGGAGCCACTGTAGATTGCTGCGACCACTGCAAGCCATAATTTATTGACCACGTGAAATTTGCTACCCCACCGTTCGCAGATATCTTATACGCCGTCGTTAACCATGCAGTGGAAACAAATCCGGCCTGCTCAAGCTCTGGTGATTTCTGAAACATATAAAAGTAAAAATCATTCGCCGAGCTATTAATTGCCTGAACTGTAAATTGTGTCATCGTAATCTCCCTATCATTAACGTAGATATTATCTTCCCCAGTCCGATCTCCTAAAAAGGTAAAACGGATGAAGCGTATAAAGACTACTAGAGATTAATTCTTCACCATTTACATTCGATCAACATTTATTTTTTATTTACTAAAACTAAACTTTTTCTATCCCTGGCAGGAGTAATATTAAAATGAGCCTTATAAGCCACCGTAAAAACGGAAGCGCTTGGATAGCCCACCTGATTACCAATTTCATAAATACAAAGACGTGTTGATCCAACAAGATATCTCGCCTTCTTCATTCTTTGGACACGTAACCATTTCATTGGCGCCATCCCACAATTTTGCTTAAATACTATTGATAGCGTCGTGTGATTAGTCGCCATCTTTGATGCCAGTATTTTTGTGCTGTGCTTTTCACCAATGTGCTCCAAAAGATAGAGGCAAGCATCAGTATATAGTTTCCGTTTTTTTCTCTTTGGATGTTTGTTCCTTGAAATTCATTTCCGCATCCTTTCATCGAAAATTGACTATAAAACCATCCTGTTTTATTCCATCGATTATCTGCATATCCACTTATTCCATAAGAACCAATTGGTTCGCGCTGCTAAGCTGTGCGGCAAGAGAGCAACTGAACGGGCTATAATCGATAGCTAGACTTTGGCCAGACACCGAATCAGCATCAATTATTTCGCCCAGATTATAATTCCCAAATACAAGTCTGTATTTAACGCTATCCTGCCAATCAAAACTCATATTGGCTTGTGCATTGACCAGGAGCCCTCCTTGTCCTGATAGGCCCAAACCTATTCCAGCGGCTAGTGATACAGGTATTTGATCTCCATTGGGCACACTGCCATCACAACTTGTAATATAACTACTACTGGGTGATGACTGACCCACTTCGTTAAATTTGTAGGTGCCATGGCTTTTCAGAAAACTTAAGGAGATATGATTATTATCACTGTCCAGGGGAACAAGCTGCGATGAAGCAACATCAGACATTTCATGAACCGAATCGGATACATTGCATATAACGCCTATATCAAGTTTTTTACCCGGCTGACACCAGATACCCGAAAAGCTTTCCTTCCAGGTAAAACTGACTGATGCACCAGCAACGCAATAGCCACACATCCATACCAACGTCCATACTCCAGGAAATGTCTCAACTTGCTCCAAATACAAAGCAAACGTCGTATCATTATTGGAATTATTAGTTACCTTAAGTTGATAAGTTTCCATAATCTATTTATGCCCATTTAATGGTGTATAGCTCCGCAATATTCTGTGACCTTGTTTCCTTTCCTCCAGCGACACTGGTTTCAGTTGTTTGACCGGTTATTAGCCCCATACCTCCGCCACCTCCTTGCACATTTGTCGCGGTCACAAAGCCCAACGAATGACTATGCTGATAGAAGGCATCTGCTTGCCAAGTACCCGGGTAATCACCTGTAATCTGGCTGTTACCTAGCATGACCCTGTCTGTTGCGTCTTTATCGACACCAGCCCCTCTGTCCACAGCCCGACTGAAATACCCCCGCATATCAGGTAACAGTGAACGCCCATTCGGACCGGCTCCAAACTTTTTATTGATCACACTATCGAGACGGGATTGATTTTCAGTAAGCTCAAGAGGTTCAGCACAAAGACTTAATTCACGGGGTGGTGCAACCAAAGCCGCTATATATTGACGTCGCTCCCCTATGCTTCCACTTACGATACAAGCCAAGTTTTGCTTTGGTCGATTTCCCAGATTAGCGGTGACAGACTCTATATATATGAGCTTGCCGCTATCAGAACTTGCTATCGATACAGATACCACTTCAGCCTTACTGCCTACCTTCATCTTGAGCTTTATACAATGATCCCCCTGCTGGCTAATAGTTTGTTCAACATCATGAAAACCATCAGATAAAATCAGGCTCACATTTGCGGCACTGGGTAACGACAAGCGAATTTTTGCCGAAATTGTCCGACCAAGAAGATACTGTTTCCATCTGGGAAATTCGTGTAATTGTTGCTTAAAGACCATCTCCCCAGCCCCATTACTGGTAAGGATGGAACAAAAATCATTCACCTTCGATATCCTGCCTCCTGTTCCTTTATCAGAGTACAACCAACCATCGGGATGGTTGTACAGCACTGATCCAGCAGCATCCTCTATTTGGTTACTGAAATATTCAAAATAGGCGTTATAAACCAAATTGAAATTAATAGCTGACATAACAGTGCCTCCATTCATTTATTGTTATGGAATATATTGCGAATTACTTTTTGTTTTGTTTAATATTATTTACATGCCTCACAGAAAGATTTACCTGCATGGCAATTCTTGATTGAGAAACTCCGACAGCAATAAGATCTTTTATAAATAGGTTTCTGACCTGCCTGTCTATCTGTGTTGTTGTGGGTATAAAAAGCATGTCACCACCATAAATATCACTTAACGCCTTTAATTCATCTTCATTCAAAATTTCAGATAAGGTTGAACAGCGGTAGTTTTTTGCAATGTATTTTGTTTGCCCTCCATAGGCTTTGGAAAACGTATAAAACCTTGGCAAACCAAGGATCGCAGACAACTCTTGCGCGCTCCTTGGCAACTCGCAGACCGGCACTTTATTGAGATAAAACAACGTTACTACTGTAGGTAGTGTAAACATGATCGAACCCATTTTTTGACGGCATATACACAGAATATTTGAATGTATCGCCTTAGCTAGTATGAACCAGTGCACTGTTGATTGGGTTTAGTTAGTGTGATAAAAGCGCATAGGGGCTGTTAATATCTTAAAATGAGTTAATTTCATACTTTTAAAAAAACACTTATCTACAGATCCCTATACCTGTCACAGCATCCAGCACATCAACCAAAGTGTGGATTCATCATATTTGATGGAAAGACCAGAGCGTTATAATTTTGTTGATTATTCCGCACAAAATTTCATTAGATGACAAATTTCAGGGCAATAAACCCTGTTTATCTTTTTGCACGAATCAATTACAGACACCATCATTCAGCGCACGAAACCCCTAAGGAAGCCATCGGGGTACAGGAGGGGCGCAGCCTAACCCGTTGATTTGGGAAAATTTTGAGAAGCTCATAAACCCTGACAGATCTTCCAGGGCGTCTCTGATACTCAACATCAAAACAAGCAATTTCGTCCCACAGGCAACTTCGCTTCTTCTTGCGCAATAATAGAACGAAACAAAGCCACTCTGGCAGGTTGTGAATTGTGTTTTGAGCTGGCCAAGACCAGACTTAAATAGCCGGCAAAAGGGCGTACAGATTTACTTAATCAGTGTTTGACCAATGGTCGACTTGAGTCGATTTATAACGTCTTAGCGGCAATACCGACAGGAAACCAATATCCCGCTACGCGCTCTTCACAACTAACATGATATTTTGCCCTCATTGAACAACCGATTCACACAGAGAGGTAAGAGCTACGGACTTATCCCATCGCTCGCCTTTTCTTTTCCTGGCTCATAAGCAAAAACATGATCCGTTCTTCCATTTATTCGCTTCCGCCATCCCTGGCTCACGCGACGACCGACAGGGACGTTGGAAGTGCCGTTTTTGCAGTAGCAAAAAACGACCCGTACATCCTGTCAAGGTCGCTCTTGGCCATCCATGGCCTCGCGACATACCGTTCTTCCATGAACATAAAAAAGCCCGCACGGGGCGGGCTTCTGTTCAGCAATAAGAAAGAAGGTGTTTACTTGGGCAATTCGCCCTGCACCCCTTCGACGTACCAGTTAAATGAAAGAATCTCACCATCCTTCATGGTAGTGCCTTCAGGCACAACAACTTTACCTTGCTGGTTTTTGATCGGACCCTGGAACGGGTGGAAGCTGCCGTCGATGATCTTGGTCTTCAAACCTTCCACCTGAGCAACAACATCTTTGGGGATAGCGGCATTATAGGGTGCCATTTTGACCATATCGGCAGCCATGCCACCCCAGGTGTCATCGGCTTTCCAAGTACCATCCAGAACCGCCTTGGCGGTTTCCGTATAGAAGCCACCCCAATGCACTACGCTGCCGGTCAAGTGTGCTTTAGGACCAAAGGCTGTCATATCGGAATCGTAACCGAAGGCATAGACACCCTTTTCTTCGGCCGCCTGAACGGGCGCTGGAGAGTCGGTGTGCTGATTAATAATATCGGCGCCCTGGGCGATCAAGGCTTCGGCGGCTTCACGCTCTTTCGCCGGGTCGTACCAGCTGTTGATCCAGACCACTTTGACTTCGGCCTTGGGGTTCACACTGCGCATGCCGAGGGTAAAGGCGTTGATACCCTGAACCACTTCAGGGATCGGGAAGGCGGCCACGTAACCGATGGTGTTGGTCTTGGTCATATGCCCGGCGATAACGCCTGTCAGGTAACGACCTTCATAGAACCGCGCGGAGTAGGTACCGACGTTCTTGGAGCGCTTGTAACCGGTGGCGTGCATAAAGGCACCCTTGGGGAAAGCCTTGGCCACTTTCAGGGTCGGGTTCATATAACCAAAACTGGTGGTAAAGACCAGATCATGGCTTTGGGCCAGTTTGCGAATCACCCGCTCGGAATCGGCACCTTCGCTGACACTTTCCACATAGCTGGTTTCAATTTTATCGCCCAGTGCGGCTTCCATCTCCTGACGGCCCAGATCGTGTTCGTAGGTCCAGCCGGCATCACCGATGGGGCCCACATAGACAAAGCCGATCTTCAGCTTGTCGGCCGCAAAGGCGGAGCTGGATACCGCCGCCGCCAATAACAATGAAGCAGCGCCGCGAAGCAGTCCCGCCGAGGTCAATCGAGTTTTCATCCCTTATCTCCTTGAGAGTGTTAATGTCTTCTAGTATCTCGCCGCGCCCGCGCCCATAAAGGAACGCCTGCCTCAGGCTATTGTGTTTTATGGAAGGGTTTGCCCAACGACATCGGGGCAAACAGCTTAATCCGTGCCTGATTGCTGGATAACAGTACCAGAACAATGATGGTTGCCATATAGGGTAAAGTAGCCAGCAGGTTGGAAGATACCGACACTCCCAAACCCTGCATCACCAGATGCAGGATACTGGCGGCACCAAACAGGTAAGCTCCCAGCAGCACTCGACCGACTCGCCAACTGGCGAACACCACCAGAGCCAGCGCAATCCAGCCGCGGCCGGCGGTCATATTGTCCGACCAGAGTGGTGTATAGGCCAATGACAAATAGGCTCCTCCCAATCCAGCCATGGCGCCTCCGAACATCACCGCCAGATAGCGCACACGAATCACCGACAAACCGACAGCCACCGCAGAATCGGGAGACTCCCCCACGGCTTTCAGGATCAGCCCGGGACGGCTGTGGTAGATAAAGATGAATACCGCGCCAAACAGAATAAAGGAGAGATAAACCAGCGGATCCTGGGCAAACAGCGCCTTGCCGATCAGCGGAATGTCGCTCAACACCGGGATCACCCAGGCTTCCATTCCGGTCAGCGGCTTGCCGACAAAGTCACTGCCAATATAGGCACTCAGGCCTGCGCCGAAGATGGTCAATGCCAAACCGCTGGCGACCTGGTTGGCGTTCAGGTTCAGCGCCAGGAAACCAAACAACAGCGACATCAACATACCCACAGCAATACCAGCGGCGACTCCGAACCAGAGGTTGCCGGTGGTAAACGCTATTGCGAAGCCGGCCATGGCGCCCATTAGCATCATGCCCTCCTGGCCAAGATTCAGAACACCGGATTTTTCACACACCAGTTCACCCAGCGCCACCAGCAACAAGGGTGTACCGGTCCGCACCATGGCAAATAAAATATTGGTAATCAGGTCGATATCCATCGATCAGGCCTCACTCGCCACGGCATTGGTGTCGGCCCGCTGCCAACGAATGCGATATAAAATCAGGAAGTCACAAGCCAGCAGATAGAACAGCAAAACACCCTGGAACAGGCCGCCGAGCGCCAGCGGTAGGCCCATTTCGATCTGACCCATTTCGCTACCCATATAGACCAACGCCATCAGCAAGCTGGCCAGCAATATACCCACCGGATGCAGTCGCCCCAGAAAGGCAACAATAATGGCGGAATAGCCGTAGCCCGGCGATACGGTAGGTACCAGCTGGCCGATGGGACCGGTCACTTCGCTAACACCGGCCAGACCCGCCATACCACCACTGAACAGCAACACCAGCAGCACCAGCTTCTTCTCACGAAAACCGGCGTAATGGGCTGCGCTGCTATCGAGCCCCAGCACGCGAATCTGGAAACCGATAAAGGTGCGACTCAGCACCACCCAGATTACCGCCACCGCGAGCAACGCGAACAGTGCGCCCAGGTGCAGGCGATAGCCCTCCATCAATACCGGCAGGGTTATCCCTTCGGTAAACAATGCCGACTCGGGAAAGTTAAAACCCGCCGGGTCTTTCAATGGCCCATGCACCCCGAACAGCAACAGGTTCAGGGCGATATAGTTGAGCATGATGGTGGTGAGAATTTCGTTGGTGTTGAAATGGTTTTTCAACAACGCCGGAATTGCCCCCCAGGCCATACCGGCAAAGGCACCGGTCAACAGAACCAGCGGCAACGCCCAGCTGGAGGTGGTCTCCAGGAAGTTAAGCGCGGCCCAACTACCGATCAAGGCCCCCATCAGTAACTGGCCTTCGGCACCGATGTTCCACACATTGGCTCGGTAACAAATGGCCAGCCCGGTGGCACAGAGCAAAATAGGAGCCGCTTTCACTCCCAGCTCCGATAACCCATAGAGGTCAGCCACGGGTAATATAAAGAAGGTATAGAGTCCGCCGAGGGGCGACTCGCCCTGCACCCAAAACAACAACGCACCGGTAATCAGGGTTAACACCAGGGCCAGCAAGGGGGAACAATAGGACATGACACGGGATTCTTCCGCCCGACGCTGAATACTAAGCGACATCGGTATTCTCCCGGTTGCTCTGGTCGAGGTTATCGTCGGCTTCCCCGAAGTGCCCTGCCATCCAACTGCCCACCTGGGCGATACTGGTTTTGGCCGTTTCCGCCATCGGCGACAAGCGTCCATGACAGATCGCGCAGATGCGATCGCTGATCTCAAACAGCTCATCGAGATCTTCGGAGACAATCAGAATGGCCGCACCCTTGTTGCGCAGTTTGATCAGTTCTTTGTGGATGGCCACCGCAGCGCCGATATCAACCCCCCAGGTGGGGTGGGAGGCGATCAACAGGGTGGGATGCTGAAGGATCTCCCGCCCCATGATAAATTTTTGCAGGTTACCGCCGGACAGACTCTTGGCCGGGGCGTCGATACTGGCACATTTAACATTAAACTGGTCCACCAGCTGACGGGCAAAGTCCCGCGTCTTACCCCAGTTGATCAGGCCGCGACTGACCAGCCCCGAACGAGCAGCGGTTAACAAGCCGTTCTCGGCCAGGCTCATATCGGGTACAGCCCCTCGACCCAATCGCTCTTCGGGCACAAATGCCAAACCGGCTTCCCGGCGCTGACCCGGGTACATATGAGCAATATAACCATGGGGCAGACGTATCGATTCTCGATGACTCTCCAGCGACTCGCCGCTGAGCGCCGCCAGCAACTCTTCCTGACCATTCCCCGCCACCCCGGCAATACCGACAATTTCACCGGCGCAAACATTAAGGTTAATGTCGTGCAGCGACACGCCGAAGGGATCGCGGGAGACCTGGCTCAGGTTGTGGATACTGAGGTATTCTTCGCCGCCCTGGGCGCGGTCGTGAATGGCGCTGACCGGGGTATCGTCGCCGACCATCAAACGGGCAATGCTCTCGGCGGTTTCATCGGCGGGGACACATTCTCCGGTCACCTTGCCACCGCGCAAAATAGTCGCGTTGTGACACAGCGCCTGAACTTCGTTCAGCTTATGGCTGATAAACAAAATACTGCAGCCTTCGTCGGACAACTGGCGCAGAGTTGTGAACAACCCCTCGACCTCTTGCGGGGTTAGTACCGAAGTGGGTTCATCCAAAATCAGCAAGCGAATGTTCTGAATCAGGCAGCGAACAATCTCGACCCGCTGACGCTCGCCAATCGACAAGGTGTGCACCAGACGATCCGGTTCCAGTGCCATACCATAACGCAACGATACCTCACGAATACGCTGGGCCAGAACCGACATGTTTTTGGCTTCGTCAGGGTCCAGGCACAGGGCAATGTTCTCTGCCACGGTCAGCGTCTCAAACAATGAAAAGTGCTGGAACACCATACCGATGCCCAGCTTACGCGCCACCGCAGGCTCACCAATCTCCACCGGCAGACCGTCCCAGAACAGCCGCCCCTCATCGGGCTGCATGACACCGTAGATCATTTTCATCAGGGTGCTTTTACCCGCTCCGTTTTCACCGAGCAGGGCATGGATCTCTCCGGGCAGGATATCGAGATTAACCCGATCATTGGCTAGAACCCCGGGAAAGCGCTTGCTAATGCTACGCAGCGAAACCCGCGGTTGGGGGGAAGCTTGGGAAGTTGTCATCGGTTTCTATTGTTTAGGGAACTCAGTCCCGTCGCACTGGCGAGGAAAGCGCAAATGCTATCCTAAACCGGGGTTCACGAAAAGAGACCCGTATTGGTACAGGTCATAGAATGCACAATTAGCTTCAAAGCCAGTGGGGCTCCCAGAGCTAAAATCGGCCAGAGTTGCCCGATATATCCGCGCGATTTAGCCGCCCTGACGCGGCGATCAAAAATCATCCAAAGGCATCGAGACGGCGACTACTGCTGGCTTGCCCAACCTGCTCCACAACTACACACACATCTATCCACAGAAACTGTGCATAACCATCCGCCGCCATTCCAAAAGCTGAACTCTAGCCCTCCGCCAGGGCCTTAATTTTGGCTTGTAGCTGTTTCGCCTTTTTATAGGAGGGATACAGGTGCAGATACCGCTGATAATAGGCGATCGCCAGTTCCGGCTTATCCAGCTTGACCATCATATCCCCCAGATTGAGGTAGATCGGAGTACGACGGGGCGCCAATTCGACGGTGCGGTAATACCAGATCAAGGCTTCGTCGTTACGGCCCAGCTTGTCGAGCACAAAGCCATAGTTATTCACAATGTTCTCATTGTAGGGGTTCAGCTTGACCGCCTGGGCCCACTTCTTTTCGGCCTCGAGCAACTTGCCGGCTCGCAACAGCGTCAAGGCCTCTGCATCCAGTTGATAAGCCGCTCGCACCCGCTGGTTATTCTTTAACGCGGTGTCGGGGTTGCCCGTCGACGGCGCGCCGACCGATGATGCTGTGTCGGAACGGGATTTCTGCAGCTCCAGCTGGCGCCCGATTTCAGAGCTTAAATCGTCTTGCTTGGCGGTCAGTGCGGCCACCTGGCGAGCCTTTTCCTGGGCGGCAAGTTGTTGCTTGCGAGCACTCGAATCGGCACCCAGTTCAAACACAAAATCGCCTCCCTGATTGCCAATCAGATTACCGAACGCCGGCGTCTGCGGCGCATAACTGGCCACGACCGGGGACACGTAAGTCCCAATTTCAGAGGCGGTCAGGTAACCATTGTTGTCGGTGTCCGCTTTACCGTCGAGCGCCTGCAACAGGGCCCAGGTGAACACCGAATGACCATTGGGTCCACCGTCAGCAACCTCCTGGTCGGCACCACCGGCCGTGAGAATCTGGCGGGCATGGCGATCGGTAATATGCTCAAGGTAATTGAAAGCCTGCGCGCCGCCGCCGGAGCGGGTCAGTGCCAGTCCCGAGTAGCAACTGTCCATCACAAAATAGACATGCTTGGCGGGAATCATGGCCGAGAAGTCACTCAGCTGGCTCATGCTAATGCCCTGCACCGGATACCGTTCCAGATCCGCATCGACAGGAATCAAGTATCCCAGGCTTTTGCCACTGGGTAGAGGCCGGGTGGCGCCATGACCGGCGTAGAAAATAAAGACGCGATCATCCTTACCCACTTTTTTCGGGTCCGCCAGGGTATAACCCAGAACCTCGGCGATATTATCGCGACTGGCATCATCATCGTAGAGTTCGATGATATGGTCTTTGGCAAAACCAAATTCTTGCTGCAGTTTGTCGGCAATGCTGCGAGCATCATTGACCGCATAGTCGAGTTTCGGCCAATGCTGATACTCATTCACCCCGATCACCACCGCCCAGCTGTTTTTATAGAGCTCAGGCTTCTTTGCCTGGGGCAGCTTGGGTACCCCTTCGTCACCCAGGGTAAAAGGGGAACCATCCAGAGTAGTTACCCGGTAGCCCTGCTCGGCCAAGCCTTCAAGAATCAAGGGTAGGGCTGCGACGGTCTGCTTGTGGATATCATGAAACAGCAATACTCCACGCTGCTTTTTGTTGAGCAACTCCAGGGTGCGCTGGGCGATCGATTCCGGAATCGGGTCGGCCCAGTCCATCGAATCCACATTCCACATAATGGACGCCATGGACTGCTCGGCGACAATCGATTCCAACGCCTTGTTCTTGGAACCATAGGGTGGACGGAACAGGCGGTTTTCAAATCCGGTCGACGCTTTGATCAACTCATTGGTTTTATAGAGCTCGGCAATCTGGCGCTCGGTCTCCAGCTTGGTCAACTCGGCGTGGGAGAAACTGTGGTTGGCCAGAATATGACCCTCATCGAGAATGCGATCGATCACTTTCAAGTTGCGCTTATTTAACGTCGCCCGGCTTTGACCGTTAGCATCGGTTGTGACCGAGCCCAGGTTCTTGCCCACCGCAAAGAAATAGCCTTTTACCTCGTAGGTTTTCAGCGTGTCGAGAATTTTTGCCGTGCGCAAACGATGCGGGCCATCATCAAAAGTCAGCACCACGGTTTTTTTCGGCAGGCCATTGCCCCAGACCACCTTCGGCAATTGACCGGCTAACTGGTCCTTTTTGTCTCTTGCCAAATTAGCGCCGCGGGTTTTCTCTCGGCTCAACCGCGGAGCCGCCTCAACCTCTTGTAAAAGCGACTGA
Source organism: Aestuariirhabdus haliotis (assembly GCF_023509475.1). Lineage (NCBI taxonomy): Bacteria > Pseudomonadati > Pseudomonadota > Gammaproteobacteria > Oceanospirillales > Aestuariirhabdaceae > Aestuariirhabdus > Aestuariirhabdus haliotis. The sequence goes on from NZ_JAKSDZ010000004.1 coordinate 210,861, forward strand.
TCATCATAACGTTGACGTAAATAGTCGAGATAGTGCTGCCAGTCTTCATTGGCGCCACGACTCTTGCCCAGTTTGGACAAGGTTTTACGATATTGCTCACGAAAAAAATCGGACACCGATTGAATATCGGCGTTGATTTCACGTAGCTGAATCAAGCCCTGTGCCGGCACCTGGCGCTCTTGCTCAAGCAACAACAGTTCTTCGGCCAGATCCGCAAACGCTAACCGGTCCGCACGCTGCAATGCCTGGTTGTTCTGGTAGTAATCGATAAATTCAAGAGTAACGGACAATAACCGGCGCTTGCTGGTCAAGACCATCTCGGACTCAGCACGCTGAATCAGATGATAGAACTCATGATGGCTCTGGTCATAAAAATTTCTGGCGCTGTGGACATGACGATCGAGGGGATCCAACTCGGTGGCTTCGGCGAGCAGAAGAATCATTTTCTGGTGGCTGGCCAATAACCGGTCAAAGGCTTGCTGGCTGTCAGTTTGAGCACCAACACTCGAACTCCACAAACAAAAACTGACCAATAGTACCTTTGCCAGCCCGAATGCCTGCCACATATCCCTTGCTCCACAACCAAGATCGAAGAGCCCGATTGTACCGGTTATGGGTAAACAGGATCAAAACGGACGAGCAAAAAGGCTTAAATGGCAGCGAGTCGAGTAACTATCGGTTTACGATTCCTGTTGATGACCGACCCAGTCTCCCGATTCGATCAGTGGGGATTGCCAATAGCGTCGATCTTCAAGGATGTACAAATGAGCAAGGCCGCTACCCGTCGTTACCTGCACTCGATCGTAGAACTTTTTCTCGTCAACCAGGCGAGGCTTCGTATGCTCGGGATAGTAACCTTCCATCTGATCCAGCGCCTTGAGAACCGGTGGTGTGACACGGTAGATTTCAACCGTTATATAACCCTGTCCGCGACGCACCCCGGGAAAGCGGCCCAGGGAAAACATCTGCCAACCTGGTAACCGGGTTTTAGCGACATATTCTGAGTGTGCCAGAATATGATGATTCCACAGTCCTCGACGAAGCGAACCGTAGACAGCGACAAGGGGCAGCATAGATTGTTTCCGAACAGGAAATAAATAAAAATGGTGCCGGATAATACACCCATGAGTCCAGATCAGTTTGATTAACAGGACGGCAGGCAAGTCCATCAACAAGGAATATCGGGTTAACCCCTACCAAGAACGGGCCAAGGGCAAACCGAGCTTTGCTGAATCAATAATCCGGACCAATGACGTCCTGCTTTTTAAGCTCGGAATAGTCATCGAAGATGTGGCCAGAATCAACCTGCTTGCGTTCCGACTGATCTACCCCGCCGAAAGGCATGGAGATCTGGTTATCGCAGGCATAATAACAGTTCACATTCATGGCCCCGGCGTGCACCCGCTCGGTGACATATTGCGCGGTATCCCGGCTTTGGGTCCAGACACTGCCAGCCAGCCCACAAATCGACTCATTAACAATGGCGATCGCTTCATCAACGGTGGCAAATTTAATCACCGACAGCACCGGCCCAAAAATCTCCTCCTGGGCAATTACCATATCCATGGTCACGCCGGTAAAGATGGTCGGTTGATAATAGAACCCCTGTTCGCTAGCCAGCACTGGCGTACCGCCCAGTTCCAGGGTAGCCCCTTCTTCAAGGCCCAGGCGAACATAATGATCCACCGCTTCCAGTTGCTGATGATCGACACAGGGGCCGACCAGGGTATCGGGGTCCAGTGGATTCCCCGGCATCCAGTCTTTAGCGTATTCTTTCAGTTTCTCGACAAAGGCGTCATGGATATCTTCGTGCACCGCAAGACGAGAGCCGGCCGTGCAGGTTTGTCCAGTATGGAAATAGTTGGCAGCACATTGACGAGCCGCGGCCTTATCGAGATCGGCATCGGGAAAGATCACATTGGCACTCTTGCCACCAATCTCATTCAGTACGCGCTTAAGATTAGAGCGTCCTGAATAATCTTCCATCAACTCGGCGACCGATCTCGAACCGGTAAACGTCAAGCAATCGATATCTTTATGCAGCCCCAGAATTTCACCGAGCACCGCGCCGGAGCCCGGCAACACATTCAGGACACCCTCAGGCAACCCGGCCTGACGAGCCAGCTCCGCATACCGCAGAGCTGACAGCGGGGTGCTAAAGGCGGGCTTTAAAATCACCGAGTTACCCGCGGCCAGTGCAGGCGCCACTTTCCAGGCCGTTGTCGCCAAGGGGTAATTTCGGGGGGTTATGGCCGCAACGATGCCCATGGGTACTCGACTGGCAATGGCCAGCTCTTGCTCGGCAAAAGGGTGTATTTCCTGGTAAACCTTATCGATGCTTTCCGCATTCCAGCGAGTGGTTCGAATAGTCGAGTGAATGTCACCATCGTCGCCCAGGGTATTGGAGATCGGCTTACCGGTATCGAGAGATTCCAGCAACGCCAACTCTTCCCAGTGCTCTTCGATCAGGTAGGCCCAGCGCAACAGAACCTGTTGGCGTTGCACCGGCGCTATGTCCGACCAGACTCCGGAGTTAAAGGTATCACGGGCCACTTGAACCGCAAGATCCGCATCTTTCTGGCCACAAAAGGCGACATCAGCCAATACCCCACCGGTAGCAGGATTGAAGGTCGGACGGGTTTCCCCGGAGATCGCATCGACGAATTGGCCGTTGATATAGGCGCGCCCCTCGATTGTCAGGTTCGCAGCTCGTTGTTCCCAGCCGGCCAGAGATAGCTTGTTCATAATAGGTTACTCAGTCAGCCCCCATTCACCTTCAACCGCTGGCGATTAGAAAACGGGGCACTCCATTGACACGAAAGCCGTAACTTAAGCCTAATTGCGCACCATATAGCAGCTGATCTCGAGTATCAGCGACAAGTGTCGCAAAATTAGCTAAACGTCTTATACAGTAACAATATGAAAACTGTCTATATATTGAGCAAAATTAATTCGCAACCGACAAAAAAAGCAGGTCACCTGGCTGCGAATCAGACACGCTGAGTACCCTTAAAAGAGCTACATCGACCGTACTACGGGCAATACAGACAAGGGGACGGCGCAAAAATTTACAATATTTGAAACGGATCTCTGACACCTACGCCGAGCAACAGAACGGGACGTTTCCAACGGCTGCTCAGTCCATAAACGGCGCATTATTCATCAATCGATTTTCCTGGTGCAGGTAATAACCCGCATCGGCCGTGATTTTTAAATAGTGTTGCCATTCCGGATCGGCTTTCATCGCCGCGCGCCGGTGCTCTCGATCACCGGCATCCTGATAACACCAAATATGAGTAAAGCTATTGATATTGCCAGTTTCCGGCACCAGGAAAGCAAAGGGTTTACCCAGATGCCTTGTCTGCGCCGCAAAGCCGTAGCGCTGATAGAGGTCCAGCTGCTTCGATAAGGTTCCGGGATGCAGCGTGTAGGTCCGCACATCAAATAACATTTCCAACTCCTTTTTCAATCAAGACGCTGAGGCCATGAGTGGCGAATCGATGATGCCAATTACCAGCTCACGCCTCAAGCCAGGGCCAGCAGATGCTACATTTTTCTGGCACCTTACTGCGGATCTTCAAAGTGGCCACTCGCGGCAAAGGTCCCTCCCTGAAATTCGATCGCGGGATCAAAGGGGTCGACCACTTCATTCACCAGGGCTTCATCGCTGCGAAAAATTTCTGAACTATCCTCAGGTTCCCAGCCAATGTAGGCACTCAGGTGATTGTCCCACCAACACTCTTTATTCGCAGACACTCCGTAGACGATAGCAAACCCAAGCCGATCGACTTCGAGCACACGCTTCATGAGCGCAGTAAGATCGTCATAACTTAACCAGGTAGCCAGCATGCGTCGATTGCGCGGCTTGGGGAAGCTGGATCCAATACGGATACAGGCCGACTCGATCTTGAATTTGTCAAAATAGTAACGAGCCAATAATTCGCCATAGCCTTTTGATACACCATAGAGACTGTCAGGACGCATGGGGGAGCTGGCATCGAGCTGGGTTTCCCGGGTATGAAAGCCGATCACATGATTGGAACTCGCAAACACTATTCTAGATACACCTTTCTGGCGCGCCGCCTCATACAGATTGTAAACACCCCGCAGATTCGCATTCAGAATATTGTCAAAGGTATCTTCCACCGACACCCCGCCCAGATGAATAATCTGGTCAACGCCATCGACCAGTGTCAGCATGGCGCCAAGGTCGGCAAGATCGCACTGCACCACCTCTTCACCCTCTTCTGCCGCGCCCAAATCCGCGATATCAGAGACACGCAGTTTGACCCCGGGCCAGTTACGCAATCGTTTGCGCAGAACCTGACCCAATCCACCGGCGGCGCCAGTCAATAAAATTCGAGACATAGGAATCTCCTGTACAACCCGTTAAGCAACGCTGGACAGCTCGCTATCCAATTTGTAGAGCGCTTTGGCAACTTGCTCCAGACGGTTTTTGGATTCACCTTCAACCACTTCCGATAGCAAAGGCGTCAAAACACCTGTGTCGGCAATATTGGCAAGTTCGACCGCACGATGCAAAACACACAGAGGGCTGTACTGATCGCGCATATCCTCAAGCGGGATAAACAGTTTGCGCAGCTCACGCGCCTTATCGAGATCACCGGCCTGAAGAGCCTTGAGCAATTCGGCTGAAGCGTGGGGAGCGACGCATACCGAACCCGAGGTAAAAGCCCGCAAACCAAAATCGTTCCAATGGGTAATTACCGGGCGCTCTCCGATACCACTGATAATGAGGTCGCTATCAATCAGCTTGCACAGCTCGGTCAGGTAAGGATCATCGACCGGGTGATCCGGATCATCCAGTACTCGTGCGTATTTAATCGCGCAAACTACCTTGTCATCGACCAGACGAGCAACCTGGTCGGGCTCCAGATAACCATCGATTTTGATATAGGCAATCGCCGGCTTACCCATGGCATCGACAAAGCGTCGAATCCCCTCCTCCACGCCTCTGGGTGATTTTGGAAACACCTGGGGTAGCACCATCGCGGTCGGAAAGTCACGCTGGGCAAGCACCTTGGCCTGATCCATCAACTTGCCATAATCGGGCCCGACGGCGGGTATAACCCAGGAATCTTTGGACACCGCGCTGGACAGAAAGTCCAGAATGTAAGGATACTCCCCCATGCTGACATGATAAAAGTTCGCATTGCCACCATACATAAAGGTAGAGACACCCGCTTCCTCAAGATGCCGTATTAACACCTTATTGGCATCCCTGTTAATCGTCAGATCCTCATTGCGACACAGGGGAGGAACAGATAAAACAGACCGCTGAAGATCATCGGTTGTCACGGGTGAGGTTTTCATTTGCCAGGCTCCTAAATTGAATATTTATTGTTCGACCAGTATAAGAAAGACAACTTGTATTACAAGTTAAACTTTAACCATTACCGCTTCAAGGCCAGCACAAAAAGCCACAACCAACTGATATATAACAATTTTATTAACATACAAAGAATTAACGCCCCGGTTAGAACGCTATTTCAAAAGAATAAAAGGTAAAAATAATTGACAAGTGCTTCGACATTGCTAATCTTGTCTGACAAGTCGAGGGTGGGGTCCGCTCTACCGCGAGTATCCGACTGAAGAAAGAAAGCGCGTGAAAAAGTCAGTGCATGCCCAGCATGCTTCTAATAATAAAAAGGAGTTTCGTATGTTCAGTTTAAAAAAGGTCTCTGTCTCTCTCGTACTTGCCGCTACGGCGGCAGCCTGCGCCCTACCGACGCAAGCCGCCGAATGGAAAGGCTGGAATATTCACAAGGCGGGTTATCCCAATACCGTAGCGATGGACGACTTCGCTCGCCTGTTAAACGAAAAAACCGACGGACGTATCAGCCTGAAGATGTACCATGCAGGCACCCTCGGCAGCCAACCCGATGCCATTGAGCAGGTTCGCCTGGGTGGACTGGAAGTGGGCAACTTTAGTCTCGGACCTATAGGCCCTATCGCCAAAGAAGCCAACGTCGTGTCGCTGCCATTTGTGTTTAGCAGCGTCGAGCAAGCCTTCCGCGCGATGGATGGTGAAGTTGGTAAAATGATCAGTGACGGCCTGGAAAAGAAAGGCATTGTTGCCCTGGCTTATCATGACGCCGGCGCTCGTTCTTTCTACAACACTCAAAAGCCCATCACCCAGCCTTCTGATGTCAAAGGCATGAAAATCCGGGTGATGAACAACGATCTCTATTCAGGAATGATTTCTGCCCTGGGTGGCAACCCTTCCCCCATGGCGTTTTCCGAGGTTTACCAGGCCCTGAAAACCAATGTGGTCGATGGCGCCGAAAACAACTACCCCTCCTATGAGTCAACCGGTCACTACGAGGTAGCCGGCTATTACTCTGTTTCCCAGCACCTGATTATTCCCGAATGTGTGTGCATGAATGCGAAAGTATTCAACTCACTTTCCGAAGCAGACCAGAAAGCCGTGCGTGAAGCGGCGGTTGAGTCGGCCATGCTGCAACGCAAGTTGTGGGCCGAGCGCAAGGAAGCCAGCCGCGCTAAAGCCGTCGCGGCCGGTGTAAAGATCAATGAGATCTCTGACAAAGGCGCCTTCCAGTCAGCCATGCAGTCTGTTCATGAAAAGTATCTGGGTGACAATCCTGACTTGAAGCCTCTGGTCCAAATGATCAAAGACACCAAGTAAACAACGCACCATTGTGTAGATAGCCATCAACATTGATGTTTGGTGGCTATCCTGTTTTCACTGCTTTAATGGCGTTGATTATGTCACTCGAAAACAATACTTGTAAAAAACAACTCTGGGAACGCCTGCTCGATCGCCTCTGTGATCTTTGCATTGTGATCAGTGGTGTCTCTCTGGTGATCCTGACCATTATCTTTGGTTGGTTGGTGTATGGACGATATGTACTCAATGCAACGCCTACCTGGGTCGAACAGGTTTCGCTATTACTGATCATGTTTATCGCTTTCCTGGGCGCATCAGTAGGGATCCATAAAAACACCCACCTGGGAGTCTCCCTGTTTCGCGAAATCAGCCCTCGACCTGTGCGTAAAACGTTTGAGCTGATTTCCTACCTGACCCTGGCAGGCTTTGGTCTGGTGATGATGGTAAACAGCTACGATCTGGTGATGTTCAAATGGGGCAACGATATTCCGTTGTTGAATATCCCCGAAGGAATTCGCGCGATCCCAATCATGCTCTGTGGTGCATTCACGTTCCTTTTTTCGCTCGGTCATCTCGTACATTTTTTCAAAGGCGTTGATGAAACATCGAGCCTTGTCGAATAGGGCCATCGATTCGAACAATCGATTCAGACAACTGATTCACTTATAAGGTAATTGCTAAATGGGTTTGTTCATACTTTTAGCCATATTTTTTGTTTGCGTTGTTATCGGTCTCCCGGTGGCCTTTGCCCTGGGCATCGCAGCGGTTGGCACCTTTTTTTATGAAGGCTTACCCTTGTTGATCGCTTTTCAGCGCATTGTTTCCGGTATCAATATTTTTTCTCTGATGGCAATTCCATTCTTTATTTTTGCCGGAGAACTAATGTTTCACGGCGGAATTGCAGCCAGACTGGTGAGATTTGCTTCCGCCGCAGTAGGGGCAGTTCGAGGCGGACTGGGCATCGTCAATGTCTTCTCTTCCATGCTGTTTGGCGGCATATCCGGCTCGGCAATTGCGGACATTTCAGCCCTGGGTTCCATATTGATCCCCGTCATGAAGGAGAAAGGGTACGACGACGATTACGCCGTCAACGTCACGGTCACCTCCTCCGTAGCCGGTATCCTGATTCCTCCCAGCCACAACGTGATTCTGTTTGCTGTGGCTACAGGCGGCGGGGTCTCGATCTCGCAACTGTTCCTGGCGGGCGTAGTACCCGGCATCCTGATGTGTGTTTGCCTGGCCGTAGCCGCTTATGTGATTGCCGTTCGCAGAGGGTATCGCGCCGAAGTATTCCCCGGTTTCTATGCCCTGTTCCTGAGTTTCGTGGGAGCGATTCCGGGCCTGATGACCGCGGTAATTATTGTCGGCGGTGTCTTGAGCGGCATCTTTACGGTAACCGAGTCTGGCGCCTTTGGGGTTATTTATGCCTTCCTGGTGACCGTGATCGTCTATCGCTCATTAAACTGGGAGAACTTCAAGACAGCGGTGGTTAACTCGGTCAGAACAACCTCCATGGTGATGATCCTTATCGCTTGCGCCGCCGCGTTCGCTTATATGCTGACATTCTTCCAGGTACCCACCCGGATGATCGATTTCATGTACGGGATTTCTGACAACCCCATCGTTATTATTCTCCTGATCAACCTGATGTTACTGGTGCTGGGCATGGTGATGGATATGGCCGCATTGATCCTGATCTGCACTCCTATCTTTCTTCCGGTAGCGATAGCAATTGGCATGGATCCCATCCAGTTCGCTATGGTTATGATGATGAACCTTGGCTTGGGACTCTGTACACCGCCCGTAGGCTCCTGCTTATTTGTTGGCTGTGTCGTGGGCGAGGTTCCGATGGAGCGAGCAGTGAAAAGTATTTGGCCGTTCTATTTGGCCATCCTTTCTGCATTGATGCTTACCACCTTTATTCCAGCAATTTCGCTGACATTACCAAACTGGCTTGTAGGGTAAAAAAACATGGTAGAACTGAATCTCAATATTCGAAAAGGCGAGAAGCTGGCGGATCAACTGTACGGACAGATTCTGCAAAAGCTCGTGTCGGGAGAACTCAAGGAAGGCGACAAGCTGCCATCGGAAAACGAAATATCAAGATTATTCAGTGTTTCCCGTCCCGTAATTCGAGAAGCACTCACTCGCTTACAAGCGGATGGTCTGGTGTACTCTCGCCAAGGTGCAGGAACCTTCGTCAAGGCTCGCCCTCCGGAAGGTTTAACCAGGTTTGCAGAAGCCTCCGATGTAGCCGGACTGCTGCGCTGCTTCGAAGCCCGTATGCCGTTTGAAGGCGCCGCCGCCAGCCTTGCGGCCCAACGGGCAACACCGGAAGATATTGAAATAATCGGCGAGGCCCTGCGCGTTTTCGAGGATGGACTTAACGGCGAAGGTATTCCCGATAACGCTGATTACAATTTTCATATGGCCATTGCCAAGGCAACCGGGAATGAGTTTTACGTCAACATCCTTTCCCTGCTGCATACCTCGATGGTATCCGGCATTCGCGTGGCGCTAAAGATCACCAAAGGCGGTACGCAAAAACGTATGGAACAGGTTTGCCGCGAACATCGCGCGATTTTTGATGCGATTGCCACTGGCGATGCCGAGGCTGCGGACCTGGCCATGCGATATCACATTCACAGTGCTCGTACTCGCGTTACCAACCACCTTCGTGATCAGTAATAAACTGAAGTAACAGGGTTTGAGTCAATCTTTCTCAACAGGAACATAACGAATTATGGAGACCGAACAATGATGAATGATTACAAAGATAAAGTGGTTCTGGTTACCGGCGCCAGCACCGGTATTGGCGCCGCCGTCGCCACAGGTTTTGCAAATTGTGGCGCAAAGGTTGCCATCCACTATGGTAACAGTGAAGAGCAGGCTCAGGCCGTACAGGATGAGATTACCAAAGCTGGCGGTACGGCTAAAATTTTTCAGGCTGATGTACGCTCCTCCGAAGCCAACCGTAAACTGATCAGCGATGTGGTGGCCGAGTATGGTCGTCTGGATGTCGTCGTCTCCAACGCTGGAGGTTTAGTCAAACGGGCTGGCTTGCAAGAGATCACCAACGATCTTTACGACGAAGTAATGAACCTCAATGTCCGGTCGGTGATGGAGCTGTGCTCGGCGGCCATCCCTCACCTGATTGAAACCCAGGGCAATGTGATTATTACCGGCTCCCTGGCGGCGCACGTCGGCGGTGGTGCTGGAGCCAGCATTTATGCCGCGGCCAAGGCGGCCGTCCATAATATGGTACGCGCTTATGCGAAAGAATTTGCCGAACAGGGGGTGCGCTTTAACGCCGTGTCGCCCGGCACTATCTACACCCTGTTCCATCAAGTCCACACCCCGGAGAATGTTTTGGAAGGTATCAAGCAATCGATTCCCCTGAAACGTCTCGGTACGCCTGACGATTGTGTTGGCACCTATCTTTACTTGGGATCGAATGCCCTATCGGGCTATGTAACCGGCCAGGCTATAGAGGTGAACGGGGGACAGTTGATGCCTTAAGGCATCAATCACTCACCTCTATTTTCTTGGGAATGAAGAGGCGCAGACATTCATCACTCCCTAACCGCTGCACCTCTTCTTTTGCTCCCGGGGTCTAACGATCCTATCCCCCGGGGGCGTTTTTTTATCAAGTCTGACACACTTTTTTCGATCAATGGATGGGTTTTAATCAGTGAGTAAGCATGCAAAAAAAATCGCCTGCATTGGCGAATGTATGATCGAGATGTCACCCGCCGGACCTGGATTATTCAAACAGGGATTTGCAGGAGACACGTTCAATACGGCAGTCTATTTCAAACGCCAATTTGGTGCGGCGTTTGATGTGGAATATGTTACAGCCCTGGGAGACGACCCGCTCAGCCAAGCCATGATCGATCAGTTTGACAGGGAACAGATCTCCACCGATCTGGTTCGCATCATACCCGACAAACAGCCGGGTCTTTATGTTATTGAGAACGACGCACAAGGTGAGCGTTTTTTTCATTACTGGCGTAAACAATCTGCAGCCTGTTCAACGTTCAAAGGTTTAACCGCCTACAACATCTATAAATTATTCGAACCCTTTGACCTGATTTACCTGTCCGGTATTTCGTTGGCCATACTGGATAACCAACAACGCACCAACCTGCTGGCCGCGCTTCACCGCTTGAAGAAAACCACGACCATCGCTTTTGATCCCAACTATCGGCCTGCCCTGTGGCCAAGTAAAGAAGTATGCGCCATCACGTTTCAAGCGATGGCCGAAAACTGCAGCATTGTTTTATCCACCTTTGAGGACGACCAGGCCATCTGGAATGATCCTGAACCAGTTCACGCCATTAACCGCTGGCGCGATTGGGGCGCAGAAGAGGTGGTCATTAAAAATGGCGCCCAGGGCTGCACCCTGTTGGCAAACGATATCCTGGCCGAGGCCCCCGTACCTCGTGCTATTGCTCCTGTTGATACAACCGGCGCCGGAGATTCTTTTTGCGCTGGCTACTGCGGTGCCCGCCTGCTCGGTAACGACTACGTACAGGCGGCCGAATTGGGCCATAACATTGCGGCGCAAGTAATCCAGCATCCCGGTGGTGTAATCCATTCCGATCGTTGGACAGCAGTGAGCGAACCCTATGGACAGGTCTCCAATGGAGCCTGAATACAGCGGGACAAACGATGACGCTCAAGGCGCTGTCCCGAATTGCCCCAACTTCTACAAGGCGGCTAAACATGTTTAGGACTCTTGCCGGACCAGCACCGAGCATTGCGCTGCCCAAAGGCACCATCGATTGCCATATGCATCTGTTCGACAGCCGTTACCCGGAGCCAAAAGAGGGGCCGGCGGGGCCCGCTCATGACGCCCCCATTTCCGACTATCAACAACTGCAAACCTGGCTCGGTATCGATCGCGTTGTCATTGTGCAGGGAAACGCCTACCACAAGGATAACCGTTGCACTCTGGATGCGCTGGCGCATTACGGTGACAAGGCTCGTGCCGTGGTCGCCGTCGACGTTTCCATTACCGATGACGAACTCCAGAAAATGACTCAGCTGGGAGTTCGTGGTGCGCGCATCATGGATCTCCTGCAGGGTGCTGTCGGGCTCGATGAAATGCTCGAGGTCAATGCCCGAGTACAGCCCTTTGGTTGGAGCCTGATCATTCAGTTTGACGGTCGCAGCATTGTCGAACGCGCCCCCTTACTGGAGCAAATTCAGGGCGACTATGTGATCGATCATATCGGCAAATTCTTACGCCCGGTGAGCCCGGACAGCAACGAATTCCACAGCCTGTTGCGCCTGATTGATCGCGGTAATTGCTACGTAAAAATTGCCGCCTGCTACGAAACCTCATTATCCGGCCACCCCAAATACGATGATGTCGCGTTACTCGCCAAGGCATTGATTGAGCACGCACCCGAACGGGTAATCTGGGGCACAAACTGGCCCCATTTGATGTCGCAATCCGCACAAACCTATCCGGACGACAGGCATTTAGTAGACCTTGCCAACAGCTGGGCCGGCAGCCCTGCCAACCGGCAAAAACTTTTCGTTGATAACCCGGCCAGACTTTATGGCTTCACTTCTTAAGGCGGACAAGCAGATCATGACTTCGTTAACCGGACAGCATTACATTGCAGGTCAATGGGTAGAAAACGATGATTTTTTCCAATCGTTTAACCCTAAAACCTCTGAACACAATCCCACTCGCTTCTCTAACGCCACCTCGGCTCAGGTCAATGACGCGGTTGTTGCTGCCACGGAAGCGGCCAGCCAGTTTGCCAATCTTTCGATTGCCGACAGAGCCGCCTTTCTGCGAAAGATTGCTGATGAGATCGAGGTGTGCGGTGACCAGATTACTGAAACAGCTCATGCTGAAACAGCATTACCCATTCCGCGCCTCGAAGGCGAACGGGGCCGAACCCTGAATCAATTGCGCTTTTTTGCCAATTGGATTGAAGAAGGAAGCTGGCTCGATGCCCGTATTGACCAGGCCGATCCCGAGCGTACACCTTTAGCCAAACCAGATATTCGCACTCAGAATCAGCCTCTGGGTCCCGTCGCCATTTTTGGCGCAAGCAACTTTCCTCTGGCGTTCTCAACCGCCGGCGGTGATACCGCTTCAGCGTTGGCAGCCGGCTGCCCAGTGGTTGTTAAATCCCACCCGGCGCATCCAGGCACCAGTGAACTGGTCGCCGGTGCCATCGCCAGGGCGATCCAACACTGCCGTTTGCCCGCCGGAGTATTCAGCCTGTTGCAGGGCAATAGCCATAGCCTGGGTGCCGCACTGGTTTCTCACCCTGGCATCAAGGCGGTGGGTTTTACCGGTTCGCTGGCCGGAGGACGAGCACTCTATGATCTGGCAACCCGACGCAAGGAACCCATTCCTTTTTTTGGTGAACTTGGCAGTATTAATCCGGTCTTTTTATTGCCGCACAATCTCTCCCACAAAGCGTCCGCTATCGGCGAAGCCTGGGCCCAGTCACTGACTCTGGGTGTGGGGCAATTTTGCACCAATCCAGGCGTTATTGTGACGCTGGCTGGTGACAATTACGACACCTTTAAAAACCGGGCTGTCGAGACATTAAAGCAAACATCTGCACAGCCCATGCTCACCGAACAGATAGCCGGTCATTACTATTCCGGTATCAGCCAGCTCAATAAAAATCCAAACTTGCGCTGTCTGTTAGCGCCTCAGGATAGCGTTGGCAGCTGTTTCTCTGCACCCGCGCTATTCGAATGCGACGCAACGAACTGGTTGACTGATCCGACCTTGCAGGATGAAACATTCGGCCCCTGCGCTATCATCGTGGTCTGCCAATCGGTTGATCAAATGCTTCAGGTTGCAACAGGCTTGAGCGGACAACTGACGGCCACGCTGCATATGGCCCCGGAAGACAACGACGAGGCTCAGAGCCTGATTCCATTGCTCAGCGAAAAAGCCGGCAGAGTACTGATTAACAGCTTCCCAACCGGCGTAGAGGTGTGCCATTCGATGGTCCATGGCGGCCCCTACCCGGCCAGCACCAATGCACAAAGCACCTCTGTCGGCACGCTGGCAATACGCCGTTTCCTGCGTCCGGTTTGTTATCAGGATGTTCCTGACAAGCTATTGCCACCAGCACTTCAAAACAGCAACCCGCTGAACATAACGCGCCTTATTGATGGCGCCTATCGCGGAGACGCACTGTAGCCAACCCGGCATACTGTCTTAACCCGACTGCAGATATAAGGATAAAAAAATGAATCCACAAGCGTTGAAAGCAACCCTGGGCTCGGGACTATTATCCTTTCCCGTCACTCATTTCGATCGCTCCCTGAATTTTGATCGGCCCGCGTATCAGGAACATATTGCCTGGCTATCCCAATACAAAGCCGCCGCGCTGTTTGCCGCCGGTGGCACGGGGGAGATGTTTTCATTGAGTCCTGAAGAGATCTCCAGCGTGGTTCTGGCCGCCAAGGAAGCCGCCGGGGATACTCCCATTATCTCGGGCTGTGGTTACGGCACCCGCATGGCGGTCGATATTGCTCGAGCCGTTCAGGACCAAGGAGCCGATGGCATTCTGCTGTTACCACATTATCTGATTGGCGCCACCCAGGAGGGTTTGTTCAACCACATTAGTGCTGTCTGCAACGCGGTAGATATTGGCGTGATTATTTATAACCGGGCCAATTCTATTGTGAACGCACAAACCCTGCAGCGGCTTACCGAACACTGCCCCAACCTGATTGGATTCAAGGATGGCACCGGGGATATCAACCTGGTTCGTGAAATTGTCGCACGCTGTGGCGATCGCCTAAGCTATATTGGTGGCATGCCAACCCACGAAATGTATGCCCAAGCCTATGATGCGATGGGTGTCACCACTTATTCTTCCGCCGTATTCAATTTTGTACCTCAACTGGCACTGGATTTTTACACCGCCATGCGGGCCAAGGATGAAACCTGTATGGAACAATTGTTGCTCAATTTTTTCTATCCCTTTATGGAGATACGCAACCGCCAGCCGGGCTACGCCGTCTCCATTGTAAAAGGCGGGCTAAAAGCCATTGACCGTGATCCCGGTTCCGTTCGACCTCCGCTTTCCGACCTGACAGATGAAGAAGTAGATTTGCTACGAGCCCTTATTCAGAGCCAATAAGCATGCGTATTCAAAAGATTATTCCTCATATTTTGCACCATAATCTGGAGCAACCGTTCGAATCCTCTTTCTCTACCTTTCGCGCTCGAACACATTGCCTTGTTGAGATGGTTTGTGACAACGGTTTGATTGGCTGGGGGGAATGTTTGGGGCCGGCCACCATCAATGCGGCCATTATCGATGCCATGTCATCCATGGTCATCGGCCGAAATCCTCTGGATATCGAACCCATCTGGCTCGATATCTACAATCAATACCGCGACCAGGGACAACGGGGAGTCATACAGACCGCTCTCAGCGGTATTGATATCGCCTTATGGGACATTGCCGGTCAACATTTTCAGGCACCCATTTACCAATTAATGGGCGGTGCCTTTCGCACGTCGATTCCGGCTTATGCTACCGGAGGCTTCCGGCCAACCGGGCAAGACCATGCGGAATCCTGCGCTAAAGAGATGGCCGGCTATGTCGCCGAGGGATTTGGGGCCGTTAAAATCAAGATTGGCTATGGTCTTGCCAGTGACCTTGCCACTATCAAAGCGGTACGTGAAGCCATCGGCCCTGACATCGAATTAATGATCGATGCCAACCACGGTTACGATGCCATTGATGCGATCGCCCTGGGACGCGAAGCGGCTCAATACAATATCGCCTGGTTTGAAGAGCCGGTGGTTCCGGAGGCGCTGGCGGCCTACAGGGACGTTCGTGCGGCCCAACCCATCCCCGTGGCTGCCGGAGAAACCTGGCACGGCCGCTGGGCGATGGATCAAGCCCTCAATCAACGCTGCGTTGATATACTGCAACCCGACATCTGTGGTCTGGGAGGTTTAAGTGAAGGGCGCAAGATCATTACCCTGGCGGATACCTATCAGGTACGTCTGGTACCTCATGTGTGGGGAACGGCAGTCGCCTTGGCAGCAGGCCTTCACTTTCATGCCATTTTGCCGCCCTCGCCGCCATCACATGAAAGCAGGTCACCTTTACTGGAGTTCGATCGTACCCATAACCCATTCCGGCAAGCCATTGTCGAAACCCCTATTGAGCATCATCAAGGCCGGGTAAAGGTACCAGACGGTCCGGGGTTGGGGATCGAAATCAATCGTGAAGCATTGCAACAGTTTAAAATGACATAATCTATTCCGATTATTTATTCGTTAACGCGGGAGAAAGATCAGGCCTTGCTTGCACGTTTTGTTATGGCTTTTTTCCGCCTTAATTCAACAAAAATTCGAGGCGTTGATCTGCTTTTTTCGGCGCTATTTCCAAACTTTCAGCAGTAACAAGATTACTCCGCGACGAAAGTATCATTGGCAACTCTCTGCTTCAGCTCTTCTAGGGCTCCTCTAATTAAGATGATGTACATCAGTTATGTCCTTATAGCTTGATAGATCCTGGTGGTCGGCAGCGAGAACACCCCAGTATGCGGCAAACGCCACGCAGCGGTGTCTGTTCGGTGAAAGCGCGCAGCGTTGGAACGAACATCACTGATTTGTAAAATGCTTTGTATTCCACACCAATGTCTATATGCTAACCGGACTTCGTTTTGTCACTTATCCTTGATAGCTGGCCAAGCACCATCTTATTGAGGCTAGCAAATGACAAACCCCCGATTATCTTACCAAACCATTGAGTTTGGAAAAATTGACATTCATCTTTGCACTTTGAGAAACATACAGGAATTTCACGACCCTAACGATACAGCAAAAAATTTAGGGATTTCTTCCGCAACATGGCCCATCTTTGGTGTCGTTTGGCCTTCAAGTCTTGTTCTTGCTCACTACATGCTTGATTACGATATCGGCGCCAAGCGAACCCTTGAAATTGGATGCGGCACAGCAATAAGCAGCCTATTACTAAACAAGCAAAACATCGATATTACCGCGACTGACTACCATCCAGAGGTAGAAAAGTTTCTTGTTCGGAATACTCATCTTAACGGTGATAACATCATTCCATTTGAGAGAACCAACTGGGGCGACAACGATGACAAGCTTGGTCGTTTTGATTTAATTATCGGTAGCGATTTGCTCTACGAAGACGAACATATAACGTTACTATCTGAATTCATCAACGCTCATTCAAACCCACAATGTGAAGTCATCATTGTCGACCCAGGCAGAGGCCGAAAAAACAAACTCGCAAAGAATCTCTCTGAACAGGGTTATAAAGCCACGTTCTCTAAACCCATAAATACAGATTATCTAGAAAACGAATTCAAGGGACGTATTTTAAGATTTGCGCGCAAAGGCTAGCACATTTAGCGTCTGTTCAGTAATACATTGAACAGACAGACTCTCGATAGGTGTTTGGTACAGCCCCCCCAAAGGCAAGCCCACCCTGAAATTATCACAAGCAGTGAAAAAAGGTGTTTCTAATAAACAACAGCACTGAGCAAGTGCTGTTTTAGGGTCTTTTTGTTTCTTTACAAGGTCCGGTCGTATAGGTGTTATCACATATCGTCTTCGTCGATTAGCCCTAGAAGATCGTCTTCCTCTAAATAACCTTCACTTTTTACCTTTTGATGAAAATTATTTAAGTACTCTTCAAGGCTGGCTTGGATAATCGGCTCCACACCTAAATCAAGTTCGCAAAATACCCAAGAGTTATCAATCTTTGCATAGCCAAGTTGCTGTCTACCTGGTGATTGAAAAATTGGAATGAAGACCTGCGCAGTTTTACCAAGCTTGTAAGATTTTAAAGAACCTGGATCTATCACGGCATCTGAACGGCAAGCAGGTAAGAGTCTATATAAACCAAATACTCCATCGGATTTTTCATTTTCATGTGAGATAAGCGTATATAGTGAGTAGTAATCTTCAGGTAGTTCTAACGAGCGAAAATCTTCAAGACCTTCAGCAGGTGAAAAATTAAGAAGGCTATAGGCATTCGGATAAATTGATTTCAAATCCTTAAATATTATTTCCATGTCCGATTTCCTGATGAGTGATAACGTTCCAAAAATGGGCCGGAAAACTGCGCATCGGTTTGGAGGTCCAGCCCCAACGGGGCGACACTGATTGGCTTGTTATATGCCACACGCATTCCCCTTAGTGAATTCGAGTAATACATCAAGAACATCCATTTCTTGAAACTTTTTGTTTGAGTTAACGAATGCTACAAACTCTTTAGGAAGAGTGTTGGGATTGAAAGACCTACATAATGAAACAGGGTTATCATTCAAGCGAGATTGTTCCACTGCTCCCGCCTGATACCCGAGTAATAGCATTGTGCAGCTAGCGATAGCTGACTGACTATCCATTCCTTCATGTACACCGGAACAAATTCCTCGCCAAGTAAGTCCATCGCCTAACGTAAATGCCGTTGCTTGCGCTGAAGTACTTGATAACAGAAACACAAAAATTGCTAAATGTTTCACTAAACACTCCCCTGCATATAACGCCTTTATTTGGGGCGGACTTGGAGTTGTTTGAGTTGCGCTAGCGTAGCGATAAGCGCATAAGCAAACAACGGAAAGGCCGTCCCAGCCATGCGTCTTTTGCATGGCGACTACAGCCGCTTGTTAGATTTTTAGCCCTTTATCACTACTTTTTTAAAAGATGCGACCTTTAAACCCACAACTACTAAGGCAGCTATTAATATACCTTGTAGAGCAGCAATTATTGGGGTTGAAATGACAGCCACCCATACTTGGGGTGGAGGCTCAGGAGAAAGCAGACCTACCAATGCCATTAAGGGCATAAATATTATAGTTACCCCTACAGTCCATCCCTTCCAAACATCCTTGAACATAAATCAGTTTTCCATTCCTAGTGAAATCTAACGCCGCAATATGGGGCGTATTAAGCTTGGCCAAAATCAGCGAAGAATGAGCGCCAGCCAAGCTTTAGACGCCTCATTCATAATTGCCTTGTTATATTGCGTACCACCGAATAAGTTCAATAAGTAGATAAATAGAACTTACAGCCCCCATAAACATTAAGAAGCCAACAAATTTTAGTACGATAGGTTTAGGCTGTTTTTGCAGTAGTACAGGCACAGCCTTTGCTGGTCCTTCGTCAGACTCAATATGAGTATTTATATTTTGCCAGCGAACAGGCTCATAATATAAATAAGAAATAGTTATTTCCTTTTTGGGTGTTACAACAGGGAATACCATTTCTTTACCACCACCGGGCAAATCTTTTATTTCATATTCAATATCAGGGAATACATTGACGTTTGGGAGTTGATTGTGACCCAAACGTACATTTTGAGCCGACTTGCTACCATTGTTTCTTAGTACCACTGAATGCGTATTAACGATTACTTGTGGTTGGTCTTCTTTTTGCTCCAATTTATGGGATGCTGCGTGCCCTAAATAAACTACCAATTTCTCTTTATTTTCTAGAAGCCGGTTTATTGCAATACCAAGCAACAAAGTAACTATAGGAACAGCTACTTTTACAACGATATCAATATTTACATCCATTGTTTGAATTAACTCCTAGCAATATAACGCCTTTATGTGGGGCGGCTTGAGCGTAGCGTAAGACGTCCCAGCCACGTAGTGGCGACAACATAAACTTGTTAAGTGTCTTTGTTACTACTGTCTTTCTTTGAGCCATTTTTTAGAGCAGACTTTATGCAAATCAGTTTGTGAGTGTAATCGCCTCTAGGGCCACGATTTTGGAGCTCTATATCTTGTGGTCGAGTGTTATCCGATACGAAAAAATACAGTAAAGGTCCGACAAAAGGAACTAGTGTAACTGCCGATATTAGGATCTTAAACACAAGATACTTCTCGCGAACCCAAATTCTGGGCAGGAGCAAAAGCGACACCAAGCTTGAAAGAGCAATGTATATTCGTATGTCATCCATGATTTACACTTAACGCCGTGCTCTGCGGAATTTCAGGAGCGCTAGCTAGCAAATTTTCCATAGCAGAACCTTGTTAAGTCTTTTTGTTAATTACAGGTAGTAGTTGATCATCAATAAATTGATTAGGCTTCCAACCTGAAAGCAGCTTATCCAAATAGAACGTGTCTAGCGCACCTAAAGATAAGCCAGCTACTGTTCCTAAACCACCAGTAAGAGTTGCATCTGCAGCTAACCCTAAGCCTGTAAAAACACTAAACCTAGCCGTTTTTCCGGGGAGTTTGTCTGCTACAGTCTCTTTCGTTACTTCTGCATAATACTCTTTAATAAGATCACTTTCAGGGCTCTTTTTGGTCAACCAAGATTTAAATTTATGTGATTTTTCGATTATTTGGATAACATCTTTGGCTGTGATTTTCTTGTTATTTACAGCATCACGTAACTTTTGTGCATTATCTAAAGCGAAATCACTGAAGTTATTTATCTTTTCTTCCGTCTTGTAGCTTTGCTCAAAGATATAGTCAAACTTATTCTTGGCCAAGGTAGAACTTATTTGGCTAGCTGCGATTTCAGATACATTATTTGAGGCGAAACACAGCTCTTTTTCTAGATCTAAAACCTCAGCCAATATTGAAGCAGGAGTTAGAGAAGAATGTGTAGCCGGTACAAACTTATGATAAACCTGATTTAGAATTAGAAAATTAGTGTTGGTAGAAACTACTATCCCTCTATCCTGTTTTTCAGTTTGAAATCTAAGACCAGAAAGGTCTACTGAACCATTAAGTTTCGAGTTCAGGACTAAGTTAGCGGCTGTTTGGATATATTGTTGATTTAAAATTGAGTGTCTAGTTCCATCCAATATTGAATGGTCATGATTAGTAACCTTTATTTTGTCTTGTATTTTATTAGCTAAACGTCGCCCTTTTCCGGCCTTTCCTGTCACTTCAACAATTTGTTTTCTTAGAACATCTTGGTATAGGTGTTGAGGTGATGACATTTCTACAACATCATAAAACTGTCTAGAGCCTTCTGTATTAGTACTTACACCAACCATCGATTCAGTGTAAATTATATGGAGAACATTGGAATCCAGCAGCTCAATTAACCCATCTACTCCAAAGTACTTTATTAGTTGTTTAAGTATTCCTTGAGACGCAATGACATATGTGGATTTATAGAAAATCATGCACTCAGCAAGATGCCCAAGATCAATTGGATTGTTTCCATCAAGCTTATTTTGAGTGGCAAATGTAATTCTATCGAACAATGTCTAATTCCTTATGACATTTAAACGCCGCATAATAGGCACCAAAACCACGCGGCGATTTGGTTAAACTTGAGCGGAGCACTAAACTAAATCGCCGCGTGGTTTTGGTGTCCCAGCGAGCCTGCGAGCGACTTGATGCGATTGTTATGAGCCTTTCCATTCGTTTTTATTCCTAACAATGGTAATGGCTCCGCACACAGCAGTTAAACCAACACTTGCAAGATAAAAATTACTTTCTGAACTTACAGCCGAAGCGAGTTTAAGTAAAACACCCAAGACTCCAATGATATAGCCAACGAAAATTACGGCTTTATTTGATGGGGGCTGTCTTTGAGTAAAAAAAGAACGGTAACAGACAACGCCTGAAATCAGCCATAGTGCTAGAGGTAAAATACTGACGATCACTGACTTCACACCCGGATTACGAAAAATATTTATCAACGCAGCAACTAATAGAACAGTTACAACACAGAAAACTAAAGCAGAGAGAGCACGAGCAACTACTTGCTCCCTTCTTGTTGGCTTTCGTGCTATATCCCAATCACTCATATTTTTTCCAGAGGCTCATAACAATTTATTATCACGACCATACAAGGTCACCAACCTTGCAAGCTAACCTGATTAGACTATCTCCATCCTCGCAGTAACTAGCAACCGACGCAACAGAATTGCACCTTAGCACCAACTCAATTACCCGTCACAGCCAATGCTACTCTAAACCAACTACGGATCTATTCAGGGCGGGCAGTTTGTGGGGCGGGTTTACGAACCAGAGTGCTCCCATGCAGCGAAGATCATGGACGATCGCCAACGGTCATCCCTATCGCGCATAAAGAAGAGCGCCGCCGGGGAGCATTCGCAGATGCTCCAGGGCACTTCTGATTCGCTCAGAAGATCAGATCGCCACCGGCGCCTTGATATGAGGATGGCACTGATAGTTCATCAGCTCGAAATCTTCGAAGCGGAATGCGAACAGGTCTTTAACCTCTGGATTGATTTGCATGCTGGGTAATGCCAGCGGCTCACGGGATAACTGTAGCTCGACCTGTTCCATATGGTTGGAATAGAGATGCGCGTCACCAAAGGTATGAATAAAATCCCCCGGTTCAAGATCGCAAACCTGGGCCAGCATCATCGTTAGCAGCGAATAGGAGGCGATGTTAAAGGGTACACCCAGAAAAATATCGGCGCTGCGTTGATACAACTGACAGGATAATTTTCCTTCGCTGACATAAAACTGGAACAGGCAGTGACAAGGCGGCAGCGCCTGCTTGCCCTGGGCGGCATTGTCGCGCGGGGAGAGATTAAGGTCGGGTAGCACCACGGGATTCCAGGCACTGATAACCAGCCGCCGGGAGGTAGGGTTGCGACGAATCTCCGCGATCAGCTCGCTGATCTGATCAACCACTTCGCCTTGTGGGCCTTCCCAGGAGCGCCACTGTTTGCCATACACGGGACCCAGCTCACCCTCTTCGGTCGCCCATTCATCCCAGATACTGACGCCATTCTGTTTCAGGTAGGCGGTATTGGTGTCTCCGGCGAGAAACCACAGCAGCTCGTGAACGATGGATTTCAGGTGACATTTTTTTGTGGTCACCATAGGGAAACCTTGTGACAGGTCGAAGCGCATCTGGTGGCCAAAGATGCTGTAAGTTCCAGTACCGGTGCGGTCGCCTTTAAAGACGCCCTCCTCTTTCACGGTACGCATCAGATCCAGATACTGTTTCATTTTTTACCTTTCTTACGTTGTTTGGTTTTGGATATTTTCTGCGTTTTGGTGCCCGCTTTAGCGGCCCTGGGAGCATGACGTTCCAGCCAGTTGCGATCATCAACATTAAGGCCGTCTTGCAACGGATAGTTTCGATAACCCCAAAGCATGAGCCCCGCCCCGATCAACACCATCGGCAGAGATAATAACTGCCCCATGGTAAGCCAGTCGAAGGCAATAAAGCCAAGGTGAGCATCGGGCTCACGGAAAAATTCAACGAGAATACGGAAGCACCCGTAACAGAGCAAAAACAGTCCGGACACCGCCATGCGTGGCCGCGGCTTGGCCGAAAACCACCAGAGCACGATGAACAGGGCAACACCCTCCAGGGCAAACTGATACAGCTGGGACGGGTGACGAGCCAGCTGCAACGGATCCCCGGGAAATATCATCGCCCAGGGCACATCACCTTCACGCCCCCAGAGTTCGCCACCGATAAAATTACCGATACGCCCGGTGCCCAGTCCAATGGGAATTAACGGAGCGATATAATCGGTGAGCTGAAAAAAACGCTTGTCGATGCGACGGCCGTACAACAGCATCGCCGCCAGCACTCCCAACAACCCTCCATGGAAGGACATGCCCCCTTCCCAGATATAAAACAACCACAACGGATTTTGCAGAAAGTAGTCCATGTTATAAAACAGGACATAACCGCTACGGCCGCCAATGATAACGCCCATGGCAATATAGAAGAGCAGATCACCGATCTGTGCAGGCTGCCACAGGCCGCCGGATACCTTGGCTCGCTGCTGGCCCAGCCACCAGCCACCGGCAAATCCTAACAGGTACATCAGGCCATACCAGTGCACCTGCAAGGGGCCGAGGGATAATGCCACCGGATCGATATTGGGGTAAGCGATCACTAATTCTGTTCCTTATGCTGCCAGAGTCGGGCAACGGACTTGTCCGCCGCGCACAAAGCGGCCATTATCCCGTAATCCCACCTCTCTGCCCAGAGGCGAGAGAGGAACAGCCCCTTAACCCCTGCAATCCATAACAGAGTAGAGTCGACCGCCTTGTGCCTGATCGTATTTGATTATTTGCCCGACAGCGCCCTCCCCCTTCGGCTGGCTGCCAATCGCGATGAGTTTTACCGGCGCCCCAGCCAGATGGCCCATCGGTGGCAGGATTGTCCCGCGATGATTGCCGGCCGGGATAATGAAAAGGGCGGAACCTGGCTTGGTATTAATGAGCAAGGGGCCTTTGCCGCCGTAACCAATTTCCGGGAAATGCCTCCCAGCGATGCGTCACGATCAAGGGGCGAACTAACGGCCAACTTCCTGAAAAGCACGCTCAGCGCCCAGCAGTACCTGCAACAGCTTGCCCTGGAGTCGGACCAGTATCCGGGCTTCAATCTGTTACTCGCAGATCGCCATGGGTTGTATTACTACTCCAACCGCGAGTCCAAAATGCGTCAGCTGGTACCCGGGCGTTACGGTCTGAGCAATCATCTACTGGATACGCCCTGGCCCAAGCTGATTGCCGCCAAACAGCGTCTGGAGAACGCCAACGACCACAACCAGTTACAACAACTGTTACGAGATACCAGCCAGCCCGCCGATGAGCTGTTGCCCGACACCGGCATCGGCCTGGAGTGGGAGCGCTTGCTGGGTAGCTGCTTTATCCAGAGCGAACTGTATGGCACCCGCACCTGCACCAGCCTGCAGATCACAGCCGGTGGCCATGCCAGCCTGCACGAGCAGCATTTTGGCAGCAACGGGGTCGCACTGGACAGCAATCAGCAAAGCCTGCGATTTGAAAATCCCTGGCAACACGGCGCATAAATCCTTGTCACCAGCACAGGGGGGCAGGCATAATGCGCCGCCTTTACACCCCCAAGATCTGCAGTAACCGTTTACGAGTTTAGATTTGAATCGCCGTACCTTTCTTCAGTCTGCCGCCACCTGCGCAGCATGGCTAGCCACTCCCGCGTTGGCTATGCCCTTCAGAGCCGCTACTTCCAGTGAATATCCACGTCAGCTCAAGCTCCACAATCCCTACACCGGAGAGCGCTTGAACTTGCCCTATTGGGAAGATGGCCAATACATCAACGACAGCCTGGTCGCCTTCAGCCATTTGTTGCGAGATTTTCACAGCGATGCCAGCCGTGCGGTTGACCCTGGCCTGCTGGACCTGCTGTATCAGCTACAAAACCGGCTCGATAATTTTAATGAGATCCAGGTGATCTCGGCGTATCGCACAACCGATACCAACCGGTTACTCAGGGAGCAGGGGTTTCAGGTCTCCGACCGCAGTATGCACACCGAAGCCCGCGCGGTGGATATCGTACTGCCGGGGAGCGAGTTACGAGAGGTTCGTCGAGCTGCCAACAGCCTGAAACAAGGGGGCGTCGGCTACTACCCAAAACAGGGTTTTATTCATCTTGATACCGGGCGTGTACGCTACTGGTAAGCTTGGCATCCAACACTTCAACCCGATTGCGTCCCTCTGACTTGGCCTCGTAGAGCGCTCTGTCGGCCCGCGCCAAGGCGCTTTCAAGGGTTTCACCCGAGAGCCACTGGGTGACCCCGAAACTGCCTGCCAGGTGAATAGAGCCCTCGCCGATCTCGAGCAATAGTTGAGCGATCGCTTCCCTGCACTTTTCCGCAATCGTCACAGCGCCTTGCAGCGATGTCTGGTGCAAAATCAAGACAAACTCATCGCCGCCAAATCGAATCAGCTGGTCCGAATCCCGACACACATCCTGCAGGGTGAACGCTACCTGCTTTAGCGCATCATCACCGATGTTATGACCATAGCGATCGTTGATCTCTTTGAAGTTATCGATATCGAGAACACAGAGACTAATGCGCTGATCCTCTACCCTGGCACGCTGCAACTGACGCGAAATTACGTTCAGATATCGCCGATTATAGGCACCGGTCAAGGCATCGGTGGACGCCTGATGTGCCAGTAACAAACGCCGCCGATCACCGGCCACCAGTTGCAAACTGATTTGCACCATGCCCGCCAGAAACATCACACAGAGCAGAGCCAGCATCAGTAGCTCCCAGGGCTTTTCGTCTCGCCAGCTGCGAATCGCTTCGTCCTGTGACATGGCCATGGCCGCCCACAGCGGATGACCGTGAATCTGACTGGTTGCGACCAGCAGCTGTTCATCGGTTGCCGGAAGATTAAGGCGGAATTTGCGGGGAAATGATGCCTGTTCGAGCGTATCACTGGGTAACTGCTGGCGGACTCCGAAACGACGATTGGCGCCCGGCACCTGAAAATAGATGGTGCCATTCTCGCTGGCCAAGGCCAATCTGGAGCCCGTCGCCAGAATCACTCGATCATAGCGCGCGGCAAATCGATTCAGGTCCACCCAGGCCACCATCGAGCCCTGAAACACACCAAACTCATCCAGCATGCGTTGGGAAATGAAGAATCCCCAGTGCTCGCCATTCATCGGAGACCGCTGCGGCAAGCCGACTCGGGTTGGCTCTCCCAGCTCAACCACCGAAGACTCTGTCCAGGGGCCCCTGGGCAACTCAGGAGGCGACTCCGGACGGTTCCAGTGCACCACCTGTCCACTGGCATCCAGCACCATCAAGGCTCCGAGGTAATCCTGCCCTCGTAAGAGCTGTTGCAGGTTATGCCGCACCTTATCAGAATAAACAGGAGACTCGGGATTCTGCTGGAGAAAAACACGCGCGGCATGAAATAACTGTCGGGTGCCGTAGAGTACGCGCTCGGTATCAGCGGCCAGAAAATCCGCCATCGGCTCCATGCCGCGCAGCTGATCATCCATAAGCTTGTCGCCCTGCACCTGGTAACGACCCCAGGCCAGATACAACACCAGCACCAGCATGAGGCTACCTACGCCCCAAACCAGGCCCAGGCTACGCCCGGTGTGTTTGTTCCCTGCATCTACCCGCAACGATTCCATTCCTGCTTTTCCACCTCTCGGCTCGACTTCTGCGCCAATTCCGTTGGCACAACTTTATTCGGCCTTGGCCCGCGCACTGCCCATCACTTTAGCGAGCCCCGCCTTACGCATTTCGAGCTCCATCGTACTCTGAATCACCGAGGCGTTATCCATCATGGACACTTCCCTGAGCAAATCCCTGGCCCACTCCAACTCGGCATTACGCAACACCCACTTGATCCGTGGCAGATTGGTCGCATTCATTGATAATACATCATAGCCCATGGCCACCAGCAGTAATGCCGCGGCCGGATCACCCGCCATTTCACCACAAACACTGACCGCAGTACCTTCGGCCCTGGCATCCCGCACTATGGCATTGAGGGCGGACAATACTGCTGGATGAAACGAATGATAAAGCTCAGCCACTCGAGGGTTGTTACGATCAACCGCCAGCAAATATTGCGTCAAATCGTTGGTTCCTACCGAGAGAAAGTCCACACGTTTGGCAAAATCCCTGACCAGATAAACGGCAGCGGGTACCTCAATCATCACCCCCACGGGGGGCAATTCGACCTCCAGACCTTCATTGACTACCTCGCCATGAGCCCGGTGAATAAGGTGCAAAGCCTCCTCTACTTCGGCCACACTGCACACCATGGGCAACATGATCCTCAGGTTATTAAGCCCCACGCTGGCCTTTAGCATGGCCCTGACCTGCACCAGAAAAATTTCCGGGTGATCGAGGGTGACACGAATGCCCCGCCAACCCAGAAAGGGATTGTCTTCCTTGATGGGGAAATAGCTCAACGCCTTGTCTCCACCAATATCCAGTGTACGCATGGTAACCGGGTGGGGAGCAAAAGCTTTCAGCTGTTCCTGATAGATTTTGGTTTGTTCTTTTTCGCTGGGAAAGCGTTCACGGATCATAAAAGGCACTTCAGTCCGGTATAAGCCTACCCCCTCCGCCCCACGATCAAGGGAACGGGCAACATCGGTCATCAGGCCGGTGTTCACCCATAACGCCACACGAGCATCGTCCTTGGTGATGCAGGGCTTGTCGCGCAGCACTTCCAGGCCGGCGACAAAGGCACGCTCCTGATCCACCACCTCCTGGTAGTAACCCCGTAATTCGACCGAAGGGGAAGGGTATACCCGCCCCAGATTGCCATCGATAATGAGTTCCAGGCCATTAACCCGGGTAAACGGCAGGTCAACCGCTCCCATGACGGTAGGCACCCCCATAGCACGAGCAAGGATGGCGACGTGCGAGTTACCCGACCCTTTGACCGAGACCAGTCCGACCAACTTGTCCCGGGGCACTTCGCCCAACATGGCCGGAGTCAACTCTTCGCTGACCATGACGCAATTATCGGGGTACACAACGACCTTTTTCTCGTCCTGTTGCTGTAGGTGGGACAGCACTCGGCGGCCCAGATCCCGCACATCGGTGGCGCGTTCGCTGAGATAGGGATCTTCCATCATTTCGAAATTTTTAACGTGATCTTCGATCACCTGGCGCAGAGCCCCCTGGGCCCACTGCCCCTGTTCGATCAAGGCCCTGACTTCGGCACCAATGGCGTTGTCGTCGAGCATGCCGCGGTAGACATCGAACAGTGCGATCTCCTCCGGCGGCAGGCTGGGAGCCAATTTCCTGGCCGTCGCCCGCATCTCCTTACGCACCGCTTTCAGGGCACGCTTGAGATGCAACAACTCGAGCGGGATATCCTCCGCCGGACGATCCGGGACCGCGCTCAGGTAAGCCGGCGGCGAGATCACCACCGCCTCACCAATCGCCACCCCCGGGGCACCGGCGATACCGGTAAAGCGGGTGTCCTTGGCGGTCTGGCCGGTTTTCGGACTGGTCAGCGCTCCCGAGGCCTCGGCATGGGCAATGACCGCAGCCAACTGCGCCGACATGGTGACCAAAAAGGATTCTTCGGTTTCATCGAAGTATCGAATCTCTTTTTGCTGGACAACCAACACCCCGAGAATGGAACGGTGATGAATGATGGGTACCCCAAGGAAGGCGTGATAACGCTCCTCACCAGACTCTTTCAGATAGCGGTATTTGGGGTGCGAAGCCGCATCCTGCAAGTTGATGGGCTCTTCCCGCAGGCCAACCTGGCCGACCAACCCTTCAGAGCGCAACAGCTTCATGCCAATGGCGGATTGGTTAAGGCCTTCGGAGGCCATCAGGGTGTAACAGTTTTCATCATTATCGAACAGGAAGACCGAACAAACCTGGGTTTTCATGGCCACCCGCACCTCATGCACAATGATCTCCAATGCCGCCTGCAAGGTCTTGGCAGCATTCACTTTCTGGACGATCACGCGCAATATATTGAGCATCTAGCGGGGGTCTCTCCTCATTGTTGGTCGATAATCGCTTATCGATGTTGATCTACTGTAGATCGTCGTTGGCCACAGGTCAGCCTATCATGGAACCTTGTTTTGCCGGGAAATCTGTATCACAGCTGGAAATAACCACACAATGGCCACCCAATACCCCTGGGGTCACCGGGCCTGTTCATTCCCTATTCGTGCCAATTTGGGCGCCAACTCCTTGAGGGCGCGGCGGTACACGTCCCGCTTGAACGACACCACCTGACCCAGTGGATACCAATAGCTGACCCAACGCCAATGATCAAACTCGGGGGAATGGCCATTATCAACATCCACCCGATCATCGTTACTGGTCAGCTGCAACAGAAACCATTTCTGTTTCTGGCCTACACAGACCGGGTGTGAATGACGTCGAACCAGGCGTTTTGGCAACCGATAGCGCAGCCAGCCTCGAGTACAAGCGATGATATTAACGTCGCTCTGCCCAAGCCCCACTTCTTCGGTCAATTCACGATACAGCGCCTGCTCGACGCTCTCATTCTGATTAATTCCCCCTTGGGGGAATTGCCAGGCATCCTGCCCGATCCGCTTGGCCCACAGCACTTGTCCTTGCGTATTCGCGAGGATTATGCCGACATTGGGTCTGAAACCATCTGCATCAATCAAAAGCGGTTATTCCTTAAAATTCCGTGAAAAACAAACGGGTTACTCGCTCCATTGTTCCACAACTGCGCCTTTATCGGCAAACGCACCCCTGCCGCCTGCAACTTTTCTGAAAAGCCTCTATCATAACGAACCATCAACCAAGCATAACGAGAGGTAGGCTGTGGCACTGGCGATTTTTGATCTGGATAACACCTTGATAGGGGGCGATAGCGACCATGCCTGGGGAGAATTTCTGGTCGAACAGGGCGTTGTTGATGCGCAGATCTACCGTGAAGCCAACGACCGTTTTTACCAGCATTATCAACAGGGCACCCTGGATATTCATGAATTTCTCAGCTTCGCCCTGCGCCCCTTGAGCCAACACAGCATGACCCAGCTGCAACAGCTGCACAGCGATTTTATGCGCACAAAGATCGAACCGATGATGCTGCCCAAGGCCGCCGCCCTGCTGGCCAAACATCGGCAGGATGGTGATTTCCTGCTGATCATCACCGCAACCAATCATTTTGTTACCGCCCCCATCGGCCAACGCCTTGGCGTCGATGACCTGCTCGCCACCGACCCGGAGATTGTTGACGGCCGCTACACCGGCGAAGTCAGCGGTACACCCTGCTTTCAGGAAGGCAAGGTAGAACGTTTGCAGCAATGGTTAGAACATCAGAACCAGAGTCTGGCAGGTAGTTATTTTTACAGCGATTCCTGCAACGATCTCCCTCTACTTGAACTGGTGGACAATCCGGTCGCGGTCGATGCCGACGCCCGCTTGAGCGCCATCGCGGTGGAACGCAACTGGCCTCTGATCAGTCTGAGAGATGACCATTGAGAGCTACCCTCACCCTTTGTACTCTGGTGCTGTTAACTGGCTGCGAGCCTGCCGGCGATTCCAACCCCTACGCGGCTGAATCCAACACCACAGCAAACGCTGTTCAGGCGCAGGATCTTAAAACACCATTAAGTAAGCATGAGCTCGGCGCCTTCAGCCAGAATTACCTGCAACAAGCGCGCAAGCAATGCGCCAGCGCACTGTTTGCGGCCCAGCAGTTACAACAGGCATCGGACGAATTGCTCAAGGCGCCGACTATAGAAGCGCTAGAAAAAGCCCAGACACAATGGCAAAAAGCCCACCGGAGCTGGCTGCGCTGCGATCTATTCAGCGGTAACCAGGGTCCTCTGGAACAGCCTATGGCCGAAGACCCCTTCAGTCTCAAGGATCGCCTGGCCAGTTGGCCGATCAGCCCGGGATACGTGGATGCCATGCCGGGTTATCCCAGCGGCGGATTGGTTTACAGTGCGGATATTGCGATAAAACGAGCCAGCTTGCTGAGTCAGCATCAGCTAACCGCGCCAAATGAAGCCAGTATCGGTCTCTACCCAATGGAAGTGCTGCTGTTTGGCATCAACGATTCGCGGAGTCCGGAAGAGCTGCTGGTGCTTCCTCCCCAACCCGACCAACTGGACAGTCAAACACGGCGCCGAGATTATCTGACCGTTCTGTCTTCGCTTTATGTGAGTGACCTTCGCGAATTGGTAACACGCTGGGATCCATTAATTGCCAGCTATCCAAATGAGATCAAACGACAGAGCGCTGATCAGCAAACCCAACAGCTGGTTAGCGCCTTGCAACAACGCCTGGAGAAAATTTCCAAGGATGCGAGAGAGATCAGTCTGGGTGAAAGCGATTACTCTTCGCGGCATCAAGAGCGCCTTAGCGCACCACTCAACGCGCTGGAAATTTTCGCGGCCTCTAACCAGGCAAATCATCCCCAAACCGCAACCGATTCGACACCCGCGGCCGATAGCCAGCTATCAATACGGATCAAGACCCTGGCCGAATCGTTGAGCAAGCTCTCGACCGAGACCGATCAAGAGGCGACCACTGCCGCCCTGAGCGAGCTTCAAACCCTGGTACAGGAGTTGCCTCAGTTACTCGCTGATGCCTCGAATCCGGTCACTGCGTCGGCGCAGTAACTCGACGGTCAGCAGCAACATCACCGAGAGCAGTATCAATAGGGTCGCAACGGCCAGAATGGTCGGACTCAGCTGCTCTCGCATACCGGCCCACATCTCCCGCGGAATGGTTCTCTGGTCGGTTCCGGCAATAAACAGCACCACGACCACTTCGTCAAAAGAGGTGGCAAAGGCAAACAAGGCTCCCGAGATCACCCCCGGACGAATCAGCGGAAAGGTGACTTTAAAGAAAGTGGTGCGAGGGTTGGCACCCAGGCTGGCAGATGCCTTAGTCAGGTTCTCATCAAATCCGACCAGCGTCGCGGTCACCGTAATGATCACGAAGGGAATACCCAATACCGCGTGAGCCATAATAACCCCGAGGTAGGTTTGGGCCAGGTTCACCTTGGTAAAGAAGAAATACATACTGGCCGCTGAAATGATCAAGGGTACGATCATCGGAGAGATCAGCAATCCCATAATCGCCCCCTTGAAGGGCATATGGCGTTGACTTAAACCCAGGGCAGCCAAGGTACCCAGGGTCATAGCCAGCAAAGTGGCACAGACACCGACAATCATGCTGTTTTTAATCGACAGCATCCACTCCTGACTCTCCCAGATATTGCGATACCAGCGCAACGAAT
This sequence comes from Aestuariirhabdus haliotis, assembly GCF_023509475.1. Taxonomy (NCBI): domain Bacteria; kingdom Pseudomonadati; phylum Pseudomonadota; class Gammaproteobacteria; order Oceanospirillales; family Aestuariirhabdaceae; genus Aestuariirhabdus; species Aestuariirhabdus haliotis. The sequence goes on from NZ_JAKSDZ010000004.1 coordinate 242,969, forward strand.
AGGCATCGGGGTCGAGCTTTAACATCCCTTCAGTAAAGGTGAAAAAAGGTTCGGCGTTAAATGACAGTGGAATAATAATCAGAATGGGAATGATCAGAAAAAACAGCACCAGTGCAGCAAAACACCTCAGCCCATAGTAGCTGAAACGTTCCAACAAGGTGGCGTGAACCGGCAAACTCATTCTGTTACCCCAACTTCATCTGGCTGGAACCGACCAACCGGTTATAAATCCAATACAACACCAACACCACCGCCAACAAGCTACCTGCCAGAGCTGCACCCAGCCCCCAGTTCAATGACGTCTGCATATGATAAGCAATCAGGTTACTGATCATCTGCCCGGTACGACCACCAACCAGAGCCGGGGTAATGTAGTATCCAATAGAAAGAATAAAGACCAATATGGCACCCGCACTCAGCCCCGGAATCGTTTGCGGAAAATACACTTTAAAAAATGCATTTGCCGGGGTCGCCCCCAGGGATCGAGCGGCCCTCATATACACCGGCGAGATACTTTTCATCACGCTGTAGGTAGGCAAAATCATAAAGGGCAGCAAGATATGTGTCATGGCCACCACGGTGCCTATCTGGTTATACATCATATCGAGCGGCTCGCTGAGAATACCCAACGAGATCAAGGTGCTGTTCACCACGCCCTGACCTTGCAGCATGACAATCCAGGAACTGGTCCGCACCAGCAACGAAGTCCAGAAAGGCAATAACACCAAAATCATCAATAGATTGCTTTTACCAGGCGGCAAAATAGAAAGGTAATACGCCAGCGGATAACCCAGCAATACGCAAAACAGAGTCACCAAAAGCGATAGCTTCAAGGTTTTGAGCAGCATGTCTACATAGATCTGGCGTTCTTCCGGTTGCGAGACTATTTCACCTTGTGCGTTGTACTGCATATCAAATGCCGCCAGGTAATGGGTCAGGGTATATTCACTGCTGAGGACTTTAAATGCGCCCCAGGTTTCTGCTTCCCCCCACCGCTTATCCAGGCTGAGCATATAGTCTTTGTAGTCGTCACCCTTGTACTTACGCAGTTTACGCGCCGATTTGGTTAACAGGCTACGCATGCCCGCATGTTCCGAATTCAGACGGTTGGCAATGCGACCGATGGTTTTCTGCTCCCGCGCCACGACCAGACCTTTACCAACGGCGGTAAAAATATCATCACCGGGCAACTGCTGCTGGTCCCAGTCACGCATCAGAGCGGCAACCTCGGGCAGGTTATCCACCAGTATCGGATTATGAATGCTGCGATAGAGCATTTCGGTCAAGGGCAAGACAAAGGTAAACAAGACAAACACAACCAACGGCACGACCAATAGCAACGCGCGCACCTTGAGAAAACGCTCCGCCTTACGCAAGCGCAATTTCAATTGCGGATCAATTTCTGGCGCATTGGATGCCAAGTCAGGGGTTGTGTTCATAGAATCAGGATCTTCTTAATGCATCAAATAAGGGGGTGCAAGCACCCCCTTTCCGGTAAAAACTACTTGTTCAACCAGGCGTTAAAACGCTCGTTCAACTCGTCCTGATGATCAGCCCACCAGGAGTGATCAACCGGTACGGCGGTGGCAAAGTTTTCGGGCGCCGTCGCCATATGAGGCATCATCTTGTCACTGACCAGAGCGATCGATGACTTACGCGCAGGCGCGTAGGAGATGTAGTTGGTTTGATCGGCCAAACGTTTGGTATCGGTAGAGAACTTGAGGAACTCCATCGCCTTGTCCAGGTTCTTGGTACCCTTGACGATGGCGAAGAAATCCAGCTCGGCAAACTGGGCATCCCAGATAATCTTGAACGGCTTTCCTTCTACTTCGGAAGCGTTGTAGATACGACCGTTGTAGGCTGTGGTCATACTCACTTCACCGTCTGCCAACAATTGCACTGGTTGGGAGCCTGCTTCCCACCACACGACCTGGTCCTTGATCTGGTCGAGCTTGGCGAAGGCACGGTTGACGCCATCCGCAGTACCCAGAACCTCATAGACCTTGGCACCAGGAACACCATCGGCCATCAGGGCGCGCTCCAGGTTAACCTTGGGTGTTTTCTTCAAGCCACGCTTACCCGGGAACTCCTTGGTGTTGAAAAAGTCCACCAGCTTACTGGGTTTTTTACCCGAGAACTGGCTTTCATCAAACGCGACTATCTTGCCCCATACGATGTTGGCAACACCGCAATCTTCCAGACCACCGTCGACAAAATCGTCGGTTGCCATAGCGCCGTTATCACCTTTGGGCAGAGTAGCAGGATCGATCTCTACCAGAAGCCCTTCATCGCAGGCACGAATAACGTCAGCCTTTTCCAGGTCGATGACATCCCAGGTCACGTTGCCCGCTTCAACCTGAGCTTTGATTTCGGCAATACCACCGCTGTAGTTTTCAGAAACAATATTAGTGCCGCTTTTTTCGGTAAACGGCTTGTGGTAAGCCTCTACCTGACTTTTGGTGTAGGCCCCTCCCCAGGAAACAACCGTAAGATCATCCGCCGAAACAGCGGCCGAAGCTGCCGTGATGGCTATCGCCAGTGGCAATTGGGTCATAAGATTCTTCATTGTCATAAACCGCTCCATAGTTATCATTTTATTTGTTCGTTTATGGCGTGCGGCCACCCGGCCGAGCGCGTTTTTCTACTGCACAATATCCAGTGCGCGAGCGTCATCGGATGACCAGGCCAGCTGCACAGAATCTCCTTCATTGAGGCCACTATTGGCCGCACTATTAGGCAGTTTGAGAATAAATTCCTGCTGCCCCAACAAACTGATACGCATACGAATATGGTCGCCGTGATAGATGCGTTCCTCTACCCGACCGACAAAATGATTGTCGCAGCCGTTATCGCTGCTATCGAGCACAACCCGTTCGGGTCGGATCGAAACGATAACCTGGGTTCCCGGCGTCTGCTCGGTAACCGCAGTAGCCACCAAGGGCTTGCCGTCTACCGACAAAAAGCAGCGGCCGCTTTCATAGCGTTCGACTTGGCCATACAGAACATTGTTTTCACCAATGAAATCAGCCACAAAACTGTTCTTCGGTCGCTCATACAAGCCCTGGGGTGTATCAAGCTGTTGCACTATGCCGTTGTTAAAAACGGCGATGCGGTCGGACATGGTCAAAGCTTCGCTCTGGTCGTGGGTGACATACACAACTGTCACTCCCAGGCGCTGGTGAATATGCTTGATCTCATACTGCATCTGCTCACGCAGCTGCTTGTCCAACGCTCCCAGGGGTTCGTCCATCAACACCAGGGTCGGCTCAAAAACCAGCGCACGCGCCAGTGCGACACGCTGCTGCTGACCACCCGATAGCTGTTTGGGTCGACGGTTTTCAAAGCCACCCAGCTCGACCATATCCAGTGCTCGTTTAACTTTCTGCTCAATTTCCGACTTGCCCAGTTTACGAACCTGTAGCGGATAAGAGAGATTTTCGGCGATGGTCATATGAGGGAAAAGCGCGTAATTCTGAAACATCATGCCGATGTTGCGCTTGTGCGGTGCCAGGCGATTAACCGCCGTACCGTTGATAAAAATTTCACCATGAGTCGGGGTTTCAAAGCCCGCCAACATCATCAAACAGGTAGTCTTACCCGAGCCCGATGGGCCCAGCATAGTGACAAACTCACCCTTTTTGATATCCAGATTAAAACCCTTTACGACCAGGTTTTCGCCGTCATAGGTTTTTTGTACGTCCTGAAAGCTGACATACCCTGCATTTTCGTCCGACATTGAATCCCTTGCTGCGGGTGGGCCCGCTTATGTTATTTGAGACGTCCTAACCAAAAAAAGCCCAACGGGCTATTGCAAAATATCAAACAGGATCAAGGCACAGAATGCAACAACCCTTGGCCTTCAGCGACGAATATACGACTAAAGACTAAGCCGCGCACTAGAAGGGTGCAAATAGAATAGCGCCGAGCACTACCTGGCGCCATGAATGAACAGGATATTTTACAAATCAGAACATAGAAACGCCGAAAACCCACCCAATTCGGTGCGCTCGCGCTACAACCTAAAACGAGCAAACCCGACAAAAAATCGCTTTTAAGTACTCGGTTTCAGGAATCGATGGATGTATGGGGTGATCGGCCCCTTGGTGTCCTTGCTCAATAATCTGCAGTTGCCGCCCAAGATTGCGACTGGAAAGGCGCAAAATATCCACCAGATTATCCCGTTGTAAATGCATGGAACACGAAGCAGAAACCACCACCCCGTCATCACTCAATAAGCGCATCGCCTGCTCGTTGATACGGCGATAAGCCTGCTCACCCGGCTTGATATCCTTGCGGCGCTTAATAAACGCGGGGGGATCTACCACGATCAGGTCAAATTGCTCCTGCGATTCGCGGAGCTGTTTTAATACAGCGAAGGCATCCCCCTGCATCGTCGCCACCCTGCCTTCACAGTTATTCAGCTGGGCGTTCTCATGCACGTATTCCAGTGCAGCAGCTGAGGCGTCGACACAAAGCACCTCCTGCGCTCCCGCCGCCGCAGCCTGCACGCCCCAGCCACCAATGTAACTGAACAGGTCGAGCACGCGCTTGTCTTTGGCGTAATGCTGTAATCGCTCACGACTCATACGATGATCATAAAACCAGCCGGTTTTTTGCCCATCCAGTACCGGAGCAACAAACTCCACACCATTCTCGCGCAGGGGGACGGGGCCTGTGACCTCTCCCACCACGACCTCGGTGTATTCCTCCAGACCTTCGGGGCGGCGCAGTTGACCACTGTTTTTCAACACGATGGCATCGGGTTGCAGCACCTGTTGCAATGCGGCAACCACCTCTTCCCGCAACCGCTCCATGCCCGCGCTGGCCATCTGCACCACCAGCACAGAATTAAAACGATCGACAACCAAGCCGGGCAAGCCGTCACTGTCACCATAGACCAGGCGATAACAGGGGTCGGCAAATACCCGCTCGCGCAGGGCCAACGCTTGCTGGATTCGATGCACCAGCAAGCCCTGGTTGAGACCGTTGTTCAGGTCCCGGCTGACCATACGAGCACAGATCAGGGTATTGGGGTTCACATAAGCCACCCCCAGGGGCTTGCCGGCGGAGTTTTCAACCACCACCTGCTCTCCGGTTTCAAAGCGCGTTAGAGGCGTTGCCTTGGTGTCCACTTCGTTGCTGTAGATCCACAGATGCCCTGCACGCAAGCGCCGATCGGCTTTGGGTTTCAGGCGTAACAGGTTAAAGCTCATGTGCAGGCTCCAGTGGGTGCAAAACGAGAGGTCGTCCGCAGGGAAGTCGCATTATACGCTCGCCTGCAATAGATACCATGGATGCAACATCACTAGTCGCCAGCCTGAGCCCGCCCTATAATCATATTTCGTCTACAGGAGGAAAAGACATTGTCCACTGATCTGGTAGTTTCCATTATCGCCGACGACAAGCCCGGCTTAATCGACTCCCTGGCCCAAACCGTCGTTGATAACCAGGGCAACTGGCTCGAGAGCCGAATGGCTCAGATGGCCGGTAAGTTCGCCGGTATTCTGCGTATCAGCGTGAGTGAAGCCCATACTTCGGCCTTAACGGATGCCTTGATGGCGCTGGAAGCACAGGGCATCAAAGTCATCGTCGAAGGCGCCAGCGCAGCAGCGGCAGCAGCATCGCGTACCCTGCTATTAAATCTGGTCGGCAATGATCGCCCGGGTATTATCCGGGAAGTCTCACAAACTCTGGCACAGCAGCAGGTTAACGTTGAAGAGCTCACCACCGAATGCAGCCCTGCCCCTCACACTTCCGATCTGCTGTTCCGCGCCCAGGCCCGCCTGCAGGTGCCTGTCGCCGTTGATATCGACACCCTGATCAGCACTCTGGAGTCCCTGGCCGATGACCTGATCGTCGAAGTCACCCACCCCTGATATCAAACACTCGCTTTGAGCATCGTGCTGCCGCGAGTCACCGCTTCCGGCAGCATTGCTTGACCTCTAATACCAGAGGCATATACTGGGAGATTCCCCCCACACAGAATTACCTGTTTCTCCGCTTAAAACAATCACTTAGCCGAAAAGCTTTTTTCATATTTTTTCGCTTTTAACGCTTTCCCCTTGCCAATTTTTATGTATGCTAAAAACAGGGCCAACCGCAACAGGGGAGTTTTGGTATGTCGTTATCACCTGTCGATGTCTGGGGTATTGACCAGATCAACGTTGAGCAAATTGATGAAGATGGCAACAGCCGCCCACTCTATGTCGAACACCGTTTTTTGCGTGACGATGAAGATGATCAATTTCACACTGTGGTGGCAGAGGTCGGCTTCAACCCCAAATGGCGGTATATCGCGGTAGTCGCTCAGGATTACACCGCCAAGAAAGAACACACTTATTACCACCTTGGCCATTTTCGCGATCTGAAACAGGCAGAGCGGCACATCCGCCGTTTTCGTCGGGATCCGCAGAACAGCGTGGTCGCGACGTTACCCTTGATGTGCATGGACGATGGACGCTATCTATCGCTTTACCAAACGGCCTATATGTCAGCGTTTGATCACGAATCCTTCACCGGCATTTTCGAGGCCGAACACGGCTGCTATTGCCTGGTAGCTATCCCGGACACTCCGGGAATTACTGGAATTATTTACGAACCCAATAGCGGCATTCCACGTTATCTCGGCAGTTTTGATAATGACCTGGTCAGCCCGGCAGTGAATGCCCACAACAAGGTGCTGGTTTACCAAAGCAATATTACCCTGGCCCAGGAAAGCCGGGTCGCCAAACGCTTTGAAGCCTACGAACATTACGAGCATTAATCGCTTTTAATGGCCGGGAGCTAATTAAGTGAAATCATGTCGCTTTATTCTGTGCGTCAATCGGAATCGCGCACAACCGGCAGGTGTTGCAGCGCTTGCAAGGGGCGGCTCAGATCAACGTCAAACCGGTCGCTAAAATCGTTAATACGCGTTAATAAAGAACTATCCTCTACCAACGGTTCTCTGGCTGCGAGCAAGACATAATTACCGCAATCGGCCACATCAACCAGGGCCACATAAGGAAAATAGACGCGTAAGGGTAGCAATACCTTTAGCAGGTGTCCGGCATCCTTAGGCAATATGTTGAGCGCAACGACGGCACCGGCATCAACCCGTTTGCTCAGCAGGGAATAGAAACCCTGTTGTTCCAGCAAGCGACTGTGCCGCTCACCATCAAACAGGTCGCACAACACCAGATCGTAGCGTTTTTGGCTCTGCTGTAAGTGCTCTTCGGCGTCGCAAATCTCGACCATCGCGGTTTCGGGCAAGCAAAAATAACGTTGCGCCAGACTTAACAGGGTCGGACTACGCTCGATCGACAAACACTGCGCATCTGGCAGCTTGTTGTGAAGGAAACGTGCAAAGGCACCACCGCCCAACCCCAAATCCAATATGCGCTCTGGCAAAGGGCGATAGAGTAACGCACAGAGCATCGCCAACTGATAGTCCAGCGTCAGTCGCTCAGGGTGCTCCAGCTGCATCAGGGATAGCAGGGAATTGTCCCCCACATAGAGCCAACGCAGTCCCTGAGCCTGATGCACTTCGATGGTAGAAGAACCATCCTCAAGACGGTTGAGCAGCGATTGCCGGGTTCGGCTCAATGCCACCAACGCGTCGATGTTTAATCCCATGCCAGGTTCAATCCTGTGTCAGTGTCCGCTATCGTCAGAGTTCACCATCCTGAATAGTATTCCTGCACAGCCAAAGGCTACTATCCAGGATAACGGTCAATGCTGCGAACGCCCTATGAATAAGTAAATAAGAGTCCGTTAATATCGCGGGTCAACTTCCACCGCGAGCGCTTCCAATGTGTAGCCCGAACTGGCCAGGTCGGTATTATTGGACAGGGTGCGCATAATACCCGCCACACGATAGGGTTGATCGAGATCCTCAACGTAAAGGCGTTCGCTCAGTTTGACATAGATGATCTGATTGGAAGGCGGCGGCGGAACGTGGATACAGGCGCCAGCAAAGGGCACCAGAAGGAACTCTCCAAACTTCAGAGCACCGTCGTCCAGGGGCACAATAAAGCCTGTGAGCGTTACCTTCTTTCCATCGAAGGCCTCGACAACTGGCGCATTGATCCATTCCGAGCGCATTCGTTCCACCTGGTGCTGACGCTGCTCACTGCCACCGGCCAATCCGCTGATATCGTAACGCCGGGTAATATCACGCGCACTGAAACCGTTCGGGATCAGGGCCGGCCAGGTCAGGCTCTGAAACTGGCTCCATTCCACTTTAGGGGCATCCTGGCCGCACCCACCCAGAAGCAGCCCCGTCAAAATGACGATCAGGCCTCGCTTACTGAGGATCGTTATAAAATTCGCCACCATTGTTGCAACTGTTGTCTGTCATTTGCCGGTCTGTAGTATACCCCCGACCCGGCTTCAGGCGCTAAACTGGATCGATATCACAGGAGTGACCCATGCAGAATGAAGTCGAAATGACCCGCTACTTACTAGCCAAACCGGGTACCACCATAGACTACCCCTTTGGTCCGGAAGTTCGTGTATTCAAGGTAATGGGTAAAGTCTTTGCCCTGTTCGATCCGGCGCAGGCACCGCTGAAAATCAATCTCAAATGTGACCCCATCCAGGCGCAGGCGCTCAGGGATATGTTCCCTGCGATCAAGCCTGGCTATCATATGAACAAGAAGCACTGGAACACCATCACTCTGGATGGATCGGTTCCTGAGGGGGAGATACAGCGGCTCTGTGATCACTCTTTCGAACTGGTGGTAAAGGGCCTGCCCAAAGCCAAGCGCCCGGCATTGCGTGCCGACTAACAGGGTCACATTTTTTAGCACTGCCGTAACGCTAACACTCTGCCGGTGTTGGTGTCACTTTATTGAGCAGGTATGATGCTACTCACTTAAGGCACCTCTGATTAATTCAGATGAGCTCTGGCTTTCTGGCGAATCCAGAATCGCGGCACGTCTTTGCAGTAAGGTCCAGACCTTTCAAAAAGGCGTAACAAAGAGTCTGGGTTCGCCTGAAAGCCCCGTAGG